>NZ_KN360940.1:114550-192109 GCF_000784355.1 Methanolacinia paynteri
TCCCTTCGGCTGCACCGCTTATACCCTGAGTGGTGTGTCGCATAACGGGGTCGAGATCAACCGCGAGAGTTATACCGCGAAGATCGTCTTCGAGGATAATGCGGCAGAAAAGGTCGGAACTCTTTCCGTCAAGTGCCCCACTGTCTCTTCAATGAACAGTGCTGCCGGCGCAATCCTCGCAGACGCGGATCTTGCCGTTGCCGTTGGCGGTGATCCCGTCCGCGATGCAGACAGCGATACTTATTCCTGCCAGCTCAAGTGCCATGACGCAAACAGCGAGACCTACTATGTCACTTTCAGTCGTGACAAGGTCAGGGTCAGTTCCTACGAGGACGACGCCATCCTGACCGTTGTCGAGACCTGGGCCGACACTGTGGCCGCTCTTGCCTGAACAGAATTTCGAACACCGGGGAGGGAGACTCTTTTCGACTCCCTTTCCGGGGATTAAAAAAATAAATCTTCTAAATTTAGATAATTATCCATCCGGCTTTTTCGTTATCAATTTCAATATGAATTATAAGGGCAATTATCCAAACTGCCGCAAATCCTCTTAAAAACCTTCAATTCTCTAAATCTGGTTTTTTAACATAACAATTAAATAGAATGTTCCTTAATCAAAATCTGAGGTAGAAAGTTATAACTGAAGTAAAAAAGGTGAAGGCAGGCGAACTGGTCTGCTGCGGTGAACCAATGACTCTTCAGGAGGAATGAAAAATGTCAGGAATAAAAGATTTGGAAAAAAAGATTGGAAAGGTGCCTGTAATATTCAAAGAGCTTGCAGAGACAGACCCCGAGCTTCATGACAAGATACTGTCGCTTGATAATATGATCTGGGCAGACGGGGCACTTTCAAAACAGACGAAGAAAGTGATTGCGATCTCTATTGCAGCAGCGCTTCGTGATGAACATGCTGTCTACGCCCAGATGGCAGGAGCAAAGAAACTCGGTGTAAAGAAAGAGGAGATCGAGGAAGGTCTTCGGGTTGCTTTCATTCTCTCGGGAATGCCTGCATATGTCTATGGCAAAACAAAACTCGAAGAGGCCTATAGGTAAGAATTATTATAATGTATGAAGATGGAGGTAGTATCATGTACGAAGAAGCAGACAACGAAAAAATCCCAAGAATGCCTGTTCTCGGAGAAAAAGCTCCTGATTTTCAGGCAGTAACAACCCACGGTCCACTGAACCTTTCCGATCTTGAAGGTTCCTGGGTCATCCTGTTCTCCCATCCTGCAGACTTTACCCCGGTATGTACTACAGAGTTTATTGCCTTTTCAGAGATTTACGATGACTTAAGGGCATTAAATACGAATCTCATCGGCCTCTCGATAGACAGTGTCCACTCGCATCTTGCATGGGTGAGAAATGTCAGGGAAAAGATGGGTGTAGAGATCAAGTTCCCGATAATTGCCGATCTTGATATGAAGGTCGCAGGGTTATACGGGATGGTTCATCCGGGACAGAGCACCACTGCGGCGGTAAGAGCTGTATTCTTTATCGATCCACTGGGAATTCTCAGGGGAATGCTGTACTACCCGCTTTCAAACGGCAGGAACATGCAGGAGATACTGAGATTATTGAAGGCTTTCCAGACCAGCGACGAGCATCATGTTGCAACACCTGCCAACTGGCAGCCGGGCGACAAGGTCATAATCCCGGCACCTTCAAACCAGGAAGAGATGGAAAAGAGGCTCTCTGAAGGCTACGATTGCAAGGAATTCTATCTCTGTTTCAAAGACATCTAACCCCCATCTTTAAAATTCCCTAATTTAGGGATTTTTCCTGAATTAACCCACTAATTATTCATTTTTAGCAGAGCCAAATAGAAGCCCTCAAATTTTTCAGACGATGTTTACCCCTTCCGGGCATGAAATAATCCATTCTGAGGCTTCTGTGTGGACCCAAAAAATGGTGATCCGGGCTTTTTTTGGATATATTTAAGATTTGCTGTAATTTCAATCGCAATATCCGTGACTGTCCCGGTCTGAAAAAACGAGAACAGTCAGATTTTAACAAAGATCCATAATGCCCGCATAACAGATTCATTATTGCAGAAATCGTAATAGTACATTACCGGGAAAAGCTATTTCAGGTTTTATCCTCCCCGAAGATTTCTCCCCGTCGGCAAGTGCCGACAGTAATCTCCTGACAGGATCTTCCTGCTGGGTCGCCAACTGGGTCGGTAACTGAGTCGGTAACTGGGTCGGTAACTGGGTCGGTAACTGGGTCGGTAACTGGGTCGGTAACTGGGTCGGTGGCAGGGCATCCAGGCCGTAACAATAAAAAAGAAAATCCTATTCATCACACTATCTACCGTTCACTACTGTTCACTTCAAAAATGGAACAGTAACTTACCTGCCGTTACATTTCTCTACAAATGTGGTGCAACAGTAACCATGGATCTGGAGGAGCTCATCTATCTGATACAATCCGGAGAATCCGAAGTCCTTGAATTCAGGGAATCGGCAGGGAAGAATATCCACCACGAGATCGCCGCCTTTGCCAACTCCGACGGCGGAAAGATAATCGTCGGAGTATCGGATACGGGAAAGATCGTCGGTACAGATGTAAAAGATGCGATCGAGAAGGTTACAAACCCGGTTCAGTCGGTACTCCTCCGCAATAAAGGCACAGAAGATATCGGTAGATGACAAAGACCTCCTCGTAATCACCGTCGACAAAAGTTCCAACCTCTGCTCGATTGGCGGAATCGTATATATCAGAACAGGCACAGGAGTCAGACCCCTCTCACTCCAGGAGATTGTAATGCTCTCATCGGAGATGGGAACCATCAACTGGGACGAGATCTCCATGCTCCCGAAGGAAGACGCCCGCTCCGATTACATCGACTGGTTCTTTGAGAGGGTGAAAGAAACCAGAGGGAAAACAATCGCAGACGACAACAGATCCAGATACCTCAGGAGTGCCGGGGCTATAAGAAACGACAAACTCACAAACGCAGGAATATTGTTCTTCACTGAAGCCACCGGGAATATCGCCTATGCGAAGATAAGAAGGGTGGGCATGAGTGAAGACGGGCCCATGTGGAGCGAGGAGTATGAAGGGCCGGCTTGGAAGGTTATCGAAGAGGCATACGAGAACCTGATGAGAGAGATCAAAAAGATCGACGTAGTGGCAGGGACAAGAAGAATAAAAGTCGAGGAATATCCCCCGCGGGCGATTCGTGAAGCCCTCATAAACGCCGTCTGCCATAGGAACTATACGATCAGTGCGGATGTGAAGATCCTCGTATATCCTGACAGGTTCGAGATAAAAAATCCCGGCGGCCTCATGCCCGGAGTGGATATCAAAGATCCCGAACACATCCCGAGAAATCCGTCATTGTCAAACCTCCTCTATGATTCGGGCTACATCGAAAGATACGGATTCGGAATAAAGATGATCGAAGAGGAGGTTGAGAACCACCCGATGTGCTCGGTTGAATTTAAGCCGGGCCCCTCCACATTTTCAGTGATATTCAAAAAAGTGCTGTCTTCATCAATTGACGATACGGACAATCAGATCCTCAAGATTATAAATGTTCCAATGAAGAGCGGAGATATCGCAGCGAGACTGAAGATCTCCAAAAATACGGTTCTCAGGAGGATCGAAAAACTGGAAAAGCTCGGTCTCGCCGAGAAGAAAGGTTCGGGTTCACATACATATTATACAATAAAGAAGTAAATGGTCAATCCCTCGCGGAGCATGCCCGGCCGGTATAAAAAAAGAGAATTCATTCTTCCCCACCCCAGTGAGATATTGGAGAATGGTCCCTCAGATTCCGGGGTGGCTGAGATTTAAACTTCAGCTTTATTATCCCCGATTAATTTCCTGTTTCTAAATAGTTCCCCAAACGCAGCCCCGCCAATAATCAGCACAGCACCGATCTCCTGAAGGGAACTCAGGCACTCCCCCAAGACTATAGCCGACAGAACCACTGCCGATAGCGGTTCGAGATATCCGCATATCGCTACAGTCTGAACAGGCAGTCCACCGATAGACGAGAAATACAGATAGCAGCCAAAACCGGTATTTACGACCCCCAAAATAAGGAGTGGTAAAATGCTCTCCGCAGGTATCGAGATCGGAATTCCCTGAGTAATCAAAGTGAATACGGCAACAGTAACGAAACTCGTCGATAACTGAAAGAGAGAATTTTCAAGACCTTGTATCTTCGTCGCCTTTTTGTTGAAGATGAGCATCACCGCATACATGACGGCGGACATTATTCCGCAAAGAAGTCCGAAAGACAATCCGGCGTCCGATATGAAAGGACTGTTCACACAGATCATGCCAATAAAAACGCTGATGAATCCAAGTATTATTGAAATGTGTATCTTTTCACGGAAGATAATCGGAGATACCAGCATCACAATAACCGGGCCGCAATAATAGGCAAGTGAGGCAATACCGACACCTACCTGGTTATAGGCTTCAAAAAGGAACATCCAGCTGATACCCATCGCAATTCCCGAAATGACGATATAGAAAAAGTCCTGCGGATATCTACGGACATGCACCTCTCCATGCAGGGATAGGAAAATCAGAAGCAGAAATAAAGAACCAGTCAGTGTACGCAGCAGAACAATTTCATTGCTGTTTAAGGAGATGTAACTCGCCACAATACCGTTGGAGCCGAACAGCAGTAATGCGGCTATGTATTTGAAGTAATTACTGTTCAGGTACAATTTCAGCTATCTCCGCCCGATTTTCACATTAGTTTTTTGATGATGTGTCCCAGTAATATCTTATTATTACAATATCAAATATGTCTCATAGATATCATGACATAATCGGATAATTGGCGGAGGACAGAAACGTGAATATACAAAAATATCTTGCATTTGTTAAAACGGTGGAATGCGGGAGCTTTACCAAAGCTGCAAAAATCATGGGTTATTCCCAGTCGGGAATAAGTCGTATGATCAACGATCTGGAAACAGAATGGAATATTTCACTTCTTGAGCGTGGACGTTCCGGAGGAAATCTCACTTCCGACGGTCTTAAACTTCTGCCTTATGTCGAAAGCGTATGCACCGAATATCAGAATCTTCAGACACAAATAAATGAATTAAAAGGACTCCAGTCGGGATTGATTAGAATCGGAACTTTTTCCAGTGTGGCTACACACTGGCTGCCGCGTATCATTAAAGAATTTCAGAAAAAGTATCCTGATATTGAGTACGAGCTTTTACTCGGGGATTATACAGAGATTGAAAAGTGGATTCTTGAGGGACGTGTGGACTGCGGTTTTATCAGGCTTCCTACAAATCCCAACCTTGAGACGATCTTTTTAGAGCGGGACCAGTTAAAAGTGGTACTTCCCGAAAACCACCCGCTGGCGGACTGTGTTCATTTTCCTGTTGAAGCATTATGCAATGATCCGTTTATGCTTCTGGAAAAAGGAGCAAAAGCTGAGATTTCAGAAATTTTTGAACGACATAATATTTCACCAAAGGTTCATTTCATAACCTGGGACGATTACGCCGTTATGTCAATGGTTGAAAGCGGACTTGGAATCAGCATTCTGCCTGAACTGATTTTGCAGAGGATACCTTACCATGTTGTTGTCAGGGAACTCGATGTCCCCGCCTATCGCGACATTGGTCTTGCTATGAAAGATATGAAATCCGCATCACTTGCAGTCAGGCGTTTTCTGGAATATCTGCCATACAGAAATAATCAGGATATGAAATAAGAAAGGAGCTCAATTGCGTTTTAGAGATTAAGTTAGAAAAATGTGTAAAAGTCATCACAAAATAAGTTGCAAAAATGTGTAAGAGATGCACATAATATACAATACAGAAGGAAATACAACCCCGCGGAGCATGCCCGGCCATGGGCCGGTGATGCGGAGCGGGGGCACACCACACACAGCCGGCAGGGGCCGAGACGAAAAGTCGAGGTTCCTGCGGGCGTAACACAAACCAGCTCAACCGGAGAAAAACAAGGCCGGTGTTGCGAAGCTCGCCGGAATCCGAATGGGTTCCGGCATTGAGCATGAACTTGTTTCATGCGAAGCACTTACTCGAAGAGTTAGTGCGAGAGCGAGCAATCCCGGCCGGTACACAAAAAAAGAGAATTCATTCCTCCCCGCCCCCGGTGAGGAAGTCGGCCGCCCGCTGTGCATCGCCCGCGGCCCGGATTACATCGACGGCCGTGCCGTTCCGGATGTGCCGGAGCCACCCCGCGACATAGGCCGCCTGGTTGTCGATGACGGGCATATCGATCCCGGTCATCGCACACAGGAAGGCAGACCCCATCTCGGCCGTCAGCTCCTCACGCGAATACCGTTCGCTCCCGAATCGGATCGGCCCGGTTATCCCCGGACGCTTCAACCGGGATTCGTGCCCGGTCCAGTGAGTCAATTCATGGAAGTAGGTCGAGTAGTATTCTTCCGGAGATTCGAACCGCTCCATATCGGGCATGTGGATGATATCCGGAGTTGGGAGATAAGCCGGCGGTCCCTGCGTGACTTTCGGGCAGTTCCTTTCGATTACTTCATCGCAGGACGTGATCGCCCGGATCTCGCCGACCTCCTCCTTCTCGATCCCTTCGCACTGCGAGAGGTTGAAGACCCAGTAATACCTGACAAGCGGCTTTTCCCGTTGAGACATCACGAGGACCTCGTCGCCCTGGTCATTCACAATCGGCCTTGCCTCTTCGAAGGACCAGAAGACAACAAGCCCGGATGCCTTCTCGCCTTTTCGTACATACCCGCCGAGCTGCTTGATCTGCCGGTACGTCCCCCACCATTCATGCCCGGAGAGCAGGAGACGATTAATGCCCCGGTAGGGCCTTCCCGTCAGGAGGTTGCACGGTGATAAGTTCTTCCACGACTGATGCCAGGGGATCGTTCCGGAGGAAAGAGAGGAGATGATCCTTTCCCGGACCATCTCGTAGACATTCACCATCAGCAAACACCCCTTGCCCTTGCGGTGTAGCAGTTGTCATCGGCCTGGGCCCGGCGAACACATTCATCGTATCCGTGCTTCTCAACCTCGTCGCGGTAGTGTTCACGGATGTAATCTCCACGCCGGCGGAGGTCTTCGGCCTCGTAGAGCATCGAGTGTGCCCTTCGTTCAAGCTCGATTGCACGCTCATCGAGGAGTGCAATGTCTTCAAGGGCCTGCAGAGGAATCGCGTCACTCAGCCGGGACATTTCAGTCCACCTCGGCGGGCAGGTCAGCGAAAAGCTGATATGTTTTCTGGTCGAAATCGATACTTAGCTCGACGAGAGCTGTAAGGGCAGCCAACTTTTGCGGGGAAGCTGCCCCGTTTCTATTCATTTTTGTAGTCATTTAGATCTACCTCAGCCGGTGCTCAACCGCGACCGACTGAATGCGGGGGTAAAACGGCAAACGGAGTATGGCTGTCGCTCATCAGAGCGACCGGCTTACCCGTTTGACGGAGACCCGCGTTTGCAAGAGGAGGTTTACAGTGCCGTGCAGGGGAGCGACGAAAAGAATTGAGGAGCGGATTCGCACGGCTGTTTGGGCGGTTATTCAATAGAGGCTTTCGGGCGGTTTTTTCCTGGGACAAGATTTCCAGATGTGAGATTTCAACTTAGAATTTTTTTATAGAAATGTAAACATCTGCCTTTTAAGAATCTCGAAAAAGTAAAAGTGCGAGAGGCAGGATTCGAACCTGCGAACTTCTACAAGATCAGGCCCTGAACCTGACGCCTTTGACCAAGCTCGGCAACTCTCGCTTTCAATATGATTTTGTTTTTTTTCAGTTATAAGGGTGCACTAGTAACCTATTTATGTAATAGGCCCTGAACCTAGCGCCTTTGGCCAAGCTCGGCAACCCTCGCACCGATATTCCTCTATGTTATTGTTGTTCCTTTAAAATAAAGATTGGTTTTAGTCTTCCGCTTCCCTGAGATGCTTCTTCTCCTTTTCGCGAAGTTCGTTCCTCCGGATCTTGCCGGAAATCGTCTTCGGGAGTTCCTCGACGAATTCTATCTCTCTTGGGTACTTATACGGTGCAGTCACGGTCTTGACATGCTTCTGGATGTCGCGGACGAGTTTTTCGGACGGCTCGAATCCTCCTTTGAGGACAACAAAAGCCTTTACGATCATGCCCCTTATCGGGTCGGGAGTGCCGATAACCGCGGACTCCTGGACGGCGGGGTGTTCGAGAAGCGCCGATTCGACCTCGAACGGACCGATCCTGTACCCCGAACTCTTTATGACATCATCGTCGCGGCCGACGAACCAGAAGTATCCGTCGTCGTCCATGTATGCCTTGTCGCCGGTATAATAAAATCCGCCGTAGAAAGATTCGGCGGTTGTCTCCGGACTTCCGAGGTACTCGACGAACATCCCGACAGGCCTCGGGTTCGTTCTTACCGCAATCCGCCCCACATCTCCGGTCGGGACAGGTTTTCCGTCCTCGTCGTGAAGCTCGATATGCCAGCCGGGGGAGGGTTTGCCCATCGAACCCGGCTTCACTTTCATCGTAGGGAATGTGCCGAGAACAAGAGTCAGTTCCGTTTGGCCGTAACCTTCGTAGATCTTAAGGCCGGTTCCCTCCTCCCAGATCTTGATGACCTCAGGGTTCAACGGCTCGCCGGCACTCACGCAGTGGCGAAGAGCAGTCAGGTCGAACTTATCGAGATCCGCCATTATCAGCATACGGTATATCGTCGGCGGACAGCAGAATGTTGTAACCCCATACTTCTCAAGAACAGGCAGAACCTCGGTCGCGTTGAACTTCCCGCGGGAATCATACACCACGCTGCAGCATCCCTGGATCCACGGACCGAAGAACTTGCCCCATGAAGATTTCGCCCAGCCTGTGTCGGAGATCGTCAGGTGAATGTCGTTCTTCTTCAGGTCGAGCCAGTACGCACCGGTGGTGATGTGGCCTATTGGCAATGCATGGTTGTGAAGAACCATCTTTGCCTCGCCGGTCGTCCCGGATGTAAAGTATATGACCATCGGGTCCGAGGAGCGGGTCTTTTCGAGGCCGCTTACCGCGAGTTTGCTCGAAACCGGGGCGGGATAATCGAGCTCAACGAGGTAACTGACCCAGCCCTCCATGTCTCCATTGACGACAAGCCTGGACTTGAGAGACTGACACTGGCTGCATATCTGGTTGATCTTCGGGGCGTTCTCCATGTCGGTTACGATCATCTTGATATTCGCGGCGTTGATCCTGTAGACAAGATCCTTTGTCGTCAGCATCGTCGGGCACGGGACGAAGATCGCACCAAGTTTGATGCATGCAATCGCAAAGAACCACCATTCAGGGACACGGTGGAGCATAATCGCCACCAGATCGCCTTTCTTGATCCCGTATTTGAGCAGCATGTTCGCCGCCTCGTTCGAACGGTTCCTCAGATCGCGGAAGGTGAATATCTTCTCCTCGCCGGCCAGGTTGGACCATATCATCGCGATCTTATTCCTGTCGATCTTCGCCCAGGCATCGATTACATCGAAACCGAAGTTAAAAAAGTCCGGGACTGTGACATGGAAATTATTATACAGATCATCATAATCTGTTACATTAGGAATATTTTCAGGAATCCTGTCCCGCAGGGAGAGCAGATCGGACAGTCCCTGGCCGTCCGGAAGAACGCTCTCGTCCGCCGAATTCAGGCAGGAGCGGCCGATCCATTCGGAACGTGATATCCCTTTTTTTTCAGACAGTTCGTCGATTTTTCCGACGAGACCATCATCCATTGTTACGGAGAAGCGCACCATATCAATAAAATTTATGGTGCATAGTATTTAGGTTTAATCAGTCTGACGCACCAGAACAGCAAAAATTGAATTGGAAAAAAGAAGTTTATTCACTTTTCTTGAATGTCTTGAGCTCCCTGTCCCTCAGTTCGTTCCTTTTGATCTTTCCGGAGAGGGTCTTGGGCAGTTCATCGACAAATTCGATCGCTCTTGGGTATTTGTACGGTGCCGTCACTGTCTTAACGTATTTCTGGATGTCCCTCACGAGATCTTCCGACGGTGTGTATCCTTTGTTGAGTACGACAAACGCCTTGACGATAAGACCGCGTATCCTGTCGGGAGATCCTACGACGGCTGACTCCTGGACAGCAGGGTGCTCGAGGAGAGCTGATTCGACCTCAAACGGACCAATCCTGTAGCCCGAACTCTTTATAACATCGTCGTTGCGGCCGACAAACCAGAAATATCCGTCCTCGTCCCTGTACGCCTTATCGCCGGTATAATAAAATCCGTTCCGGAAAGATTCCGCGTTCGCCTCGGGGTTGTCGATATACTCGACGACAAGCCCAACCGGCCTCGGGTTGAGAGAGATGGCAATCCTTCCTTCCTCGTGAATTCCGACAGGTTTCCCGTCGTCATCGTGAAGCTCGATATGCCATCCGGGGGAGGGTTTGCCCATCGAACCCGGTTTGTTCCTGATGCAGGGGAACGACGAGATCGCACAGCATGTCTCAGTCTGCCCGTATCCTTCATAGATTGTGCAGCCCGTTCCCTCCTTCCAGACCTTGATGACCTCCGGGTTCAGCGGTTCGCCGGCACTGGTGCAATGACGGAGCTCGCGGAGATCGAACTTGCTCAGGTCTGCAAGAATGAGCATCCTGTATACGGTCGGCGGTGCACAGAAGCTCGTCACCTCGTATTTTTCTATAAACGGAAGCAGTTTCGTGGCCTCGAAATGCCCCCTTACGTCGATGATGAGCTGGCAGGCGCCTGCAATCCACTGGCCGAAGATCTTGCCCCAGGCACATTTCGCCCAGCCGGTGTCTGAGTATGTAAAGTGGACGTCGTTCGGGGTCAGGTCGTGCCACAGTTCGGCTGTCACCCTGTGCCCGAGAGGATATGCATTATTATGAAGAACCATCTTCGGCTCGCCGGTAGTCCCGGATGTGAAATAGATCAGCATCGGGTCGTCGGCATATGTGGTGAAACTTTCCGGCATGCTGACCGATTTGTGGGAAACCGGTGCAGGATAGAGCAGTTCGAGAGGATAACTCGCCCAGCCTTCGAGCTCGCCGTCGACTACGAATCTCGAACGAAGAGACGGACACTCCTTGCAGATCTCATTGATCTTCGGAGCATTCTCGAGATCGGTGATGACCATCTTGAACTTTCCTACATTTATCCTGTACCTGAGGTCCTTTGGTGTAAGAAGAACAGGGCACGGGCAGACGACCGCACCGAGTTTGATAATTCCTATGACGAAGATCCACCACTCGGGGATACGTGGCAGCATTATAAGAATGCGGTCCCCTTTGTTGATATCGTATTTCAGGAGAATATTCGCCGCCTGGTTAGAGAGATTCTTCAGGTCGCGGAACGAGTACTTCTTCTCGCTGCCCAGGGTATTCACCCAGATCATAGCGAGTTTGTTTCTCTCCCTGTCGGCCCACTGATCTATGACATCATACCCGAAGTTGAATTTCTCGGGGACTTCGATCCTGAAATTTTTGTATGCATAGTCGTAGTCGGTCATATTCTGCGGCTTGTAGCGTATATCAAGACCCAGATCACCATTTACAGGACCGATATTATTCCTGACACGATCGATCTCGGTCTCCGGGATTCTCCAAAGCCGGCCGACTTTCATACCTTTCATTGTACCGTCACGCAGCCATGCATGAACAGTTCTCGTCTCAACTCTGAGCCTGTCTGCAACCTCCTGCGGGGTGTAGAAAGGAGCCTTTGACGTACTCATACATCAATGTTAGTTAAAATCACCTATAATCTTTTTCAGATCCGGGAACATACATCATTCAACAAAACTTCCGACAAACAGGCACATCGCGTACACGCGGACAGTGTATGAAAATGAGCGAACAGCCGACCGCCAACCGATCCCACAAGACAAAATCCCGACCCGGATTAGTTAGTCTTATGGTCAAATGCCCTAATATGAATAAGAGATGTCTGATAACAAATACAAGAATTTGAAGATAGAAAATATCGTAGCATCCGGTGTGATTGCCGATTCCATAGATCTCGAGGATATCGCAGAAAAAATTGACAACTGCGAACTCAATAAGAAGAAGTTCCCGGGCGCGGTCTTCAGGATTGAAAACCCGAAGGTTGCCGTATTGGTTTTTTCATCGGGAAAGATCGTAATGACAGGAATCAGGAGAGAAGAAGACCTCAAGCTCGGCCTCGACTACCTCATGAAGGAACTGAAAGCGGCCGGAGTTTCAACATTCGATGTACCCGACGTTGCGATAACGAACATGGTCTGCTCCTACGATACCGAAAAGCAGATCAACCTCAACAGGATCGTAGTCGCCCTGAATCTTGAAAACATCGAATACGAGCCCGAGCAGTTCCCGGGACTCGTATACCGTCTCGACGATCCCAAGATTGTAGCACTTCTCTTCTCATCAGGAAAGGTCATCCTTACGGGCGGAAGAAACCTCGACGATGTCAGGGCAGGACTCGACAAACTCGAAAAACAGCTGGAAAGCATACTCTGATTTCAATTTAATTAAATTCATTCAGACTTTTTTCTTTGAAGTTAAATTTCCTGAATTTTGCTGCTATCGCGGGGACAAGGGTTCCATGTCATCTTCCTGAAAGTTTTAAATCGCCGAAATGTGAATTTAAGGTAAGATATGAAGAAAGAAGAATCTCCTGCGGAATTCTACGAGGCCCAGTACATGGCGAAGGACCAGCCCCTGATGGCCATCGTCGTATGGGCCATCACAATATTTTCATGGGGCGTATTCGCCGTCCAGGTAATCCTCGGCATCCCCGTCGGGAATAATCCCGCTCCTGACAGTGCCGTGTGGGTGATAATGATCGTTTTCGGAATCCTCTTTCCGTTGTTCATGTTCACCCTCCGTCTCGAAACGAAAGTAATGAACGGGGTGTTCGGCTACCGCTACTTCCCGGTGCACCTGAAATGGAGAAACATAAAATCCCGCGAGATCAAAAAGGCGGAAGTCGTGGATTACAGCGGGCTCCGTGAGTTCGGTGGGTGGGGAATCAGGTGGAACAGGCGCGGAAAGGCGTACACCGTTGCAGGCCGGGGAGGTGTCCGGTTCACTCTTAAGGGAAAGAAAGAGATCCTTTTCGGTTCGAAGAGGCCGGAAGAGCTCCTGACGGCTTTAAACCGGCGAAGCGAATGATCTAGAGATATGGTGCAGTAAAAATTACAACCCACACTTTCTGGTGCACCAAAGTTGTTCAGATATTGAGTTTCGGTGCGAATTGCAACACTCTTAAATATTATATGGAGCTAATGTAATCTGCATGTCATCAAAACGTTTTGATGCAGGAGTAGTCGCAACAGATGCGGCAGGTCGCTTTCTTTGGCGATAAGAATAGTTCTACGAAGAAAATTTCTGTTTTTGATACGACTTTAAGAGACGGGGAGCAAACGCCCGGTGTCTCGTTCACTCTCGACCAGAAGCTCGATATTGCAAGAGCTGTATCCGGGATGGGCGTATCCGTAATTGAGGCAGGTTTTCCGGCATCTTCGGAATCCGAGTTCGAGACCGTGAAGATGGTAAGCTCGCTCGGACTGGAAGCGGATATCTGCGGCCTGGCAAGATCCGTTGTTTCCGATGTCGACAGGTGCATCGAGTGTGATGTCGATATGGTGCACGTGTTCATACCCACCTCCGACGTCCAGCGGGAGAATACCATTAAGAAGACCCGCGAAGAGGTTCTCGAGATCACGTCGAGGATCGTCGGTTATGCACGGGAGAACGTCGACAAGGTTCTCTTCTCTGCGATGGATGCGACGAGGACCGAAGTTCCGTACCTGATCGAGGTCTTTAAGGCCGCGGTCGATGCCGGAGCGACGACGATAAACGTGCCCGACACCGTGGGAGTCGCGACTCCTTCGTCGATGAGCGCCCTGATATCGGTCATCCGCGGGGATGTGAAATGCCCGATCGACGTTCACTGCCACAACGATTTTTCGATGGCGGTCGCGAACTCGGTCTCCGCCGTAGAGGCCGGGGCTTCGCAGGTGCAGGTCACGGTCAACGGAATAGGCGAGAGAGCAGGCAATGCCGACTTCGCCTCGACTGTCATGGCGCTTGAATCGATCCTCGGATTCGATACGGGTGTTAAGACCGAGAACCTGGTGAAGGTCTCGCGTATGGTATCGAGATACTCGGGAATTTCCGTTCTGCCCGTTCACCCCGTCGTCGGCGACAATGCTTTTGCACATGAGAGCGGAATCCACTCGCACGGAGTTATTGCAAACTCCAGCACATTCGAGCCCGGGATCATGACCCCCGAGATGGTCGGCCACAGGAGAAGGCTGAAGCTCGGCAAGCACGTCGGCAAGCACGCCGTCCGCCAGATGCTCGACCAGGTGGGGATGAATCCTTCGGAGAACGAACTGGATGCAATCGTCGCAAAGATCAAGGAGATCGCATCGCACGGAAAGAAGATCGAGGAGAACGACCTTTACGAGATCGCCGATAACGTCTGCGGGACAGGCGTGGTGGTGAAGGATATAACCCTGGACGGCTTCGCGGTGATGACAGGAAGCCATGTTCTGCCGTCCGCGACGGTCAAGGCGATCGTCAACGGCGAGGAGAAGGTCTCGTGCATGACCGGCAACGGCTCGGTCGATGCCGCGATGAAGGCCCTGCTGAACGTGGTCCCGAAGGAGGTCATATTAAAGGACTTCAACGTGGCCGCGATATCGGGCGGAAGCGACGCGATCGGCCACGTCTCTATCGCGGTCGAGGACGAGAACGGCCGTGTGTTCGACGCCGGGGCTTCGAGTTCCGATATTGTGATGGCTTCGGTAGAGGCGATGGTCAACGCACTGAATATGGTGTACAGATATGACAAAAACGATAACTGAAAAGATATTTTCCCGTAAATGCGGGTGTGACGTATCGGCTGGAGAAATGAGGGTTGTGCCCGTTGACGCGGCGATGGTCCACGATATTACCGGCCCGCTCGCCGTCAACATGTTCCACAGGATGAAGGGCGAGAAGGTCTTCGACCCGGAGAAGATTATCATGATCTTCGACCATCAGGTCCCGGCCGACTCGATTACCGCGGCCGAGAACCACATCATGATGAGGGAGTTTGCGAAGGAGCAGGGGATCTATAATTATGACGTAAAGGAGGGTATCTGCCACCAGGTCGCGCTCGAGACGGGAAAGATCATGCCCGGGGATATCGTTGTGGGAGTCGATTCGCACACATGTACATATGGTGCGGTCGGTGCATTTTCGACCGGAATCGGTTCGACGGATATGGGTTTCGTCCTCCGTTTTGGGGCTCTGTATTTCAGGATTCCCGAGAGCGTCCGCATCGAAGCCGACGGGAAATTCGCACCCCGTGTCGGAGCGAAAGACCTCATTATGAAGACTATCGGGGATATCGGTGCCGACGGTGCGACATACCGTGCGGTTGAGTTCACCGGGCAGGCGTTCGAGGAGATGGAGATTCCCGGGAGGATGACATGCTGCAATATGGCAATAGAGATGGGCGGAAAGGCAGGCATCGTTCCGCCGGACGAGAAGACCAGAAAGTGGCTCTCCAAATACGGGGATGTCGATGCCGCGAAGCCGGGTTCTTTCGACCTGAAGGCCGATGAGGGTGCTGCATATGCGGGCAAGGTGGAGTATGATGTAGGCGATCTGGTTCCGCAGGTCGCGGTCCCGCATAATGTCGACAACGTCGTAGATATAGACGAGGTCGAGGGGACGCATCTCGACCAGGTCTTCATCGGCTCCTGCACGAACGGAAGGTTCGAGGATTTCGCCGAGGCCGCAGAGGTCATGGGCGACATGAATTTCTCGCCGGATGTCAGGGTGATCGCAATCCCCGCATCGAGGACGGAATACCTGAAGTGTCTTCGTGCCGGAATCATCGAGAAGTTCGTCGAGGCGGGAGCCCTGTTCGAGGCCCCGTGCTGCGGGCCGTGCATGGGAGGCGCCTTCGGCCTGATCGGTGTCGAGGAGGTCTCGCTTTCGACGTCCAACCGCAACTTCCGCGGAAGGCAGGGCAGCACGAAGGGCGAGGTCTACCTCTGTTCCCCGGCGACTGCGGCGGCAAGTGCGATCAAAGGCGAGATTGCCGACCCGAGGGAGATGTGAATATGAGCGATATGAAAGATGCCAGAATTTGGAAGTTCGGGGACGACATAGATACGGACGCGATAATTCCGGGAAGGTTCCTGACGATATACGACCCGAAGGAGCTTGCATCCCATGCCTTCGAGGGGACCCGCGATGAGTTTTCCAGGGATGCAAAGCAGGGCGACGTGATAGTCGGCGGAAGGAACTTCGGATGCGGGTCGTCGAGAGAACATGCACCGATCGCCCTGAAGGGAGCGGGGATCGAGATGGTCATCGCGAAGTCCTTTGCGAGAATATTCTACAGGAACTGCATCAACACGGGTCTCCTCCCCGTGGTCTGCCCGGAGGCGGACAAGATATCAGAGGATGACACGATAACGCCCCACCTCGACGAGGGATATATTGAGGTTTCGGGGAAGAAATTCGCGACCGAGCCTGTGCCGGAATTCCTCTCGAAGATAATCGAGGCCGGCGGTCTGGTCGAATATGCAAAAGGAATAGACGAGGTCGAGACATGTATAAAGTAGCCTCAATAGGCGGAGACGGTATAGGGCCGGAGATCCTCGCGACCGGAATCCAGGTCCTGGATGCAGCAGGTGAGAAGTTCGGGTTCGATATAGACTGGACTGATTACGATATCGGTGCTGACAGGTACTTAAAGACCGGCGAGCTGATCTCGGAGGACGAGCTGAAGGAGCTCTCCGGTTTTCCGGCGATCTACTTCGGTGCGATCGGCGACGAGCGTGTGAAGCCCGGAATCCTTGAGAAAGGGATTCTGCTTGCACTCAGGTTCTACTTCGACCAGTACGTGAACCTCAGGCCGATCAAGCTCCTGAAGGGAGTCGATACCCCGCTTGCGAACAAGAAGCCGGAGGACATCGATTTCGTAGTGGTCCGCGAGAATACCGAGGACTTCTATGTAGGAATAGGCTCACGTGCGAAGGCAGGGAAGCAGAGGGACGAGCTTTCGGTCGTCCGCGATCTGTATAATGTAAAGTTCGGGATCGATGTCGAGACGGATGCCGACGAGCTTGCATACCAGATCGGTGTCCTGAGCAGGCAGGGCTCGAAGCGTGTGATGGAGTACGCGTTCGATCTTGCACAGTCCCGCGACAAAAAGCTCACTTCGGTCGACAAAGCGAACGTTCTGACGGATGTCTACGGCCTTTGGCGTGAGGTCTTCGAGGAGACCGCGAAGGGCTACCCTGATGTGAAAACCGAATACAACTTCGTCGATGCGGTAACGATGTGGTTCGTCAAGAACCCGGAGTGGTTCGACGTCGTCGTCACCCCGAATATGTTCGGCGACATCATAACCGATCTCGGTGCGATGATCCAGGGCGGACTGGGCCTTGCACCGGGCGGAAACATCAACCCGAAGGGAACGTCGATGTTCGAACCGATACACGGGTCTGCCCCGAAGTACAAGGGCAAGAATGTTGCGAACCCGCTTGCGACGATCTGGGCCGGTGCTCTTCTTCTCGACACGCTCGGGGAGAAAGAAGCGGCGGATGCGATCGTCTCTTCGATCGAAAGATCGATTACCAGCGGAGCGGTTACCAAAGACATGGGAGGATCATTGAGCACCTCAGATGTCGGCGACTGGATCGCGAAGGATGTTTTGAACGGGTGAATGCCCGTAAAACCTCTATTTTTTAAATATCCCGTTTGTGTTTATTTTCAACAAACCCAAGAAAATCCTGTGCAAATTCGATTGAAAAAGACGCCTCATCCTCTCCTGTCAGGGATCCGCCGTATTGGATATTGTGTCTTGAGAGCCTTAGTTTGTCGAAGGTCTTCAGGTATGATATCAGTTCTTTGTCCGAAGAGATCTCCTTTAAGGCTGTTATCAGGCAGGCATGGCTTCTCTCGGTATATCCCATGCTGAAAAGGATCGACCTTGCGCTGTGAAAGGCACTGTTGTATGCGGCAATCTCTGTCATCTCCAGTTCGCCGATATCCAAATTTTTCCTCGCCGCATTCAGGAATCTTTTTGATGATTCAAGAGAAGCCGGAATCCTGCTTTTTGCGGAATCGTCCTTCCTGATCAATCCTTTTGCCATGCATTCTTCGAGTTTCATAATTCAGCCCCCGATAATAGTATGTGATCTTCGATTACGCTCCTGATGAAAGGATCGTTTTCTTTCTTCATCCTCTCGAATTTGTGCCAGGGGATGACGGTTAACTGGATCTCTCTCCCAATTTTCTCCTGTATTTCAAGAACCTTATCCCTGTCAACCTGACTTTCTTCCCCGATGACCAGTATATCCAGGTCGCTTGCTCCGGTGAATTTTCCTGATGCAGCACTCCCGTATAATGCGATCGAAACAACTTCACCGGCGATATCACAGATACCGTAATCGTTCAGGAGAAGGATAACGGCACATTTCTTCAGCTCGATGACGACCGCTCTTTCATTGTTAAGCCTGATGAGATGTGCGGTTCCGGCTTTTTCTATCGTAACAAGCCCTGAGCCTGAAAAAATATTTGAATAACGCATTACGGTAGCCGGGGATGCGGCGAGTTCTCTCGCGAGTTCATTGATACCGATATTGGCATCCGGGTTCATCAGCAGCCACCCGAGAATTTTGTTTCCTGCAAACTTATTGAATTCCGGGATCATTCAATACATTGAATGGTTGTTCAATGTATAAAATGATTATTCAATATGTTGAATGAAATGCCGGTTCAGGACTATGCAGGAAACCAGGAAAAAAGTAGTCAGGATCTGATTTACAGGTCCTTTTCATTCTCCGGTTATTCCGGCCGCCCGGGAATTTCATAGCCGATTTTGAATTCCCTCTCCGCATATTGTTTCTATTTGGTTACGGCAATTTTCCCGGAACTATAACCATAAATACATTTACCGGGAAATAATGCGTATGTCTCAGGAATATTCCAGCCTACGTGAAGAGAAGAACAAAATCCGCGATATTATGAGAAACAGGCGTGATTCGCTTACTACTGAGGAGAAAAAAACAAAAGGAGAAGCCATCTGCAGGCACTTTTTCGCACTTATTAAACCCGGCCAGACAGTCATGGGTTTTTCATCAAAGGATATTGAAGTTAATACAACTCCTATCCTCCAGAGGCTTCTTGACGAGGGATATGATCTGGTTGTTCCTATCATTGTAAAAGAGGATTACAGCCTCAGGCTTTCGTATTTAAGGGATCTTTCGCATCTGGTTCCCAGCACGTTCAATGTTCCCGAACCTATCGGAAACGAGATCCCCGTTCCTGAAGGTGCAGTGGATGTTGTAATGCTGCCGATGCTCGGTTTCGACAGGCGTGGCGGAAGACTCGGATACGGATCGGGATACTATGACAGGTTCCTTGAGAAAAATCCCGATGTAATTAAAATTGCACTTGCATTTGCCTGCCAGGAGGCGGATGAACTGCCGCTTGAGGATAATGATGTGATGATGGATTACATTGTAACTGAAGACGGTGTAATCAAAACCGAAAAACAGGAGTGAAACAATGCAGATAAACGGCACTGAAATTGTCGATACATATGCAGAGGCATTTCCGATCTGGCTCTCGAGAGTGATAATAACAGCCGATACACATGAGCTTGCAATGGTTGCGGCGACGGAGGCCACCGGCTTTGCAACCTCGACCATCATGTGCCCGTGCGAAGCGGGGATCGAGAGATATTACTCCCCGGAAGAGACACCGGACAAACGTCCGGGGGTATCGATATTCATCTGCACTGCCAGAAAGAGCATGAAGGAGAATGTCGCTGCAAGAATATCCCAGTGCGTTCTTACGGCTGCAACCGCATCTGCATTTGACGGATTTCCTGATGTAGCGGGCACAAGGTTCCATATTAAGATGCACTATTTCGGTGACTCGCACGAGAGCCGCTGCACTGTCAGTGGCAGAAAATGCTGGAAGATTCCTGTGATGGAAGGAGATTATATCGGGGAAGAGTCCTTTGGTGCGGTCAAAGGAATTGCAGGCGGAAATTTTCTTATCATGGGTAAGGATAAGCAGTCTGCACTCTCGGCTGCACAGGCGGCAATTGAGGCAATCAGAAACCGGGAGGGAATTATAACAGGGTTTCCGGGCGGGATTGTTGCAAGCGGGTCAAAGGTTGCAAGCAAAAATTACAGGTTCCCTATGTCCGCGAGCACAAATCACAGGCTCTGCCCGACACTAAAAGGTAAGATCGAAGATTCCCTCGTCCCCGACGGCGTGAATTCAATCTATGAGATTGTCATAAACGGAACCGATACAGGAGTTATCGAAGCTGCCATGAGAGACGGGATACTTGCCGCGACGAAAAAAGAGGGAGTCCTGTATATCGGTGCCGGAAATTACGACGGGAAACTCGGCACAAATAATTTTTATCTTTATGAAATCCTTAAAAATGTTTATGAAACATAGGTTTCATGGACTGTTTCATGTAAATCACAACGTGATTTTCATGTAAATTCAATATAATTATTTTCCAGATTATCTATAAAATTCTAATAATCTCCGGAAGGTATATTCTCCGGTAAAGAGGAACGTTACTTTTTGCCGGTTCTCTTAAGGTAAGCTTCCCACGCGATCCTGCGGTACTTCCCGGCCTCGGACACCGGGTCTTCGGACGCATATATCCCCCTGCCGACGATTATGCAGTCTGAACCTGCAGATATCGCATCCCCGGGAGTTGCATACTTCTGGCCGAAACCGTCGGAATCGACTGAAATGCTGACGCCCGGCGTCATTATGAGGTGCCCGTCATCCGAGATGGCCGCGAGCTCTGCGATCATCGCCGGGTCGGAACCTGCACCGATATGGCCTGCGCAGTCTTCCCTGTATTGGTTTGCCATCGAGACTGCAGCCCGGGTGTATTCGCCTGTCGCAAGAGTCCCTTTTGATGACATCTGTGAGATCATCAGTATACCACGTGCGATCCCGTCGTCAAGGTTCCTGTTGACTTCGGTTATGCCTTCGACGACACCTTTTCCGGGAACTGCGTGAACATTGACCAGATCCGCCCACTCGCATATCCTGTAGATACCCTTTGAGTACTGAAGCCGCACGGTATTTCCGATATCCGCGAATTTGCGGTCTTCGAATATCATGAAATTATATTTCTCTGCGATCTCGCGCAGCCTGGACGGAAAGCTTTGATCGAAATCTTCTATTATGTCCACATGGGTCTTGAAAACTGCAATATCCGGTCCCAACGCCTCGGCGAGTTCAAGAATGCGGTTCGCACACGTATCGTCTGCAGCAACACACAGGTTGGTCTTTTTTTCCTCCATGAGCAGAAGCAGCCTTTTTGCTGCAGGATTATCTGCGTGATCCGCCCGCTCCGTATATGTCTTCTGAAGCCGTCCCATAAGATCTCATATCTAATTGAATTTTTTTGGTTTTTATAGGATCTACTCTTATTATTTTGTAACCGGAAACAGGGGCTCATATGAAATCCTGATCCGGAAGATGATGTTCCTGTTACTGAATCAATGCAAAAAAGTAGTTAGAACGGATCTCTCAGATCCTTCTGTGCGCCGGCTCATCGGGGTGCTCGAGTATCGCGTAGCCGGTTTCAAACTCTCTCTCGGTCTCCCCGAGGAAGTAGTCGACCCTCTGGCGCCTTTCCGCCCATTCGTTCTCGGAAGCATGCTCGATCATCTCGATCTCGACCGCAGCCTGGCTCTTGTTGCTCTCTACCTTCTCGAACCATTCCTCGATCAATTTGCACCTCTCCAAAGAGCATGTCTTCATCCTTGTCCTGATGTCCTTCTCCATTCCCCTGATGTCTTTCATGCGTTTTTTTGCCTGATCGACGAATTCCTTCTGGGCAGGTGTAAGTTTCCTGGCCCCTTCTGCGACTGCCATTTTTGAATCCTCCTGTTTTGCGATGGCGGGAAATCTGGCACAATGGTATTTATAATTTTTTGAGGGGGAAGTTTTTCGCCGGAAATCTTCTATTCCCCGGCCCTCAGCTTTCCCCTGATCAGCGAAAAGAAAACGCCTACGATGCACAGCACTGTGAAGAGGGCGAAAGCGGCATGCATACCCGATATGAACTGGACGTGATTGTCGGGCGTGATCACTACCCTGCCGATGAAGAAGGCGAGGATCATGGTGGCCATTCCCATGGAGAGCATCTGCCCGATGAGCCTCATCGTGCCCTGCATCCCCGAAGCGACTCCGTAATACTTCTTCTCCACCGATGTCATGATCGCATTCAGGTTGGGTGAGGAGAACAGACCGAAGCCGAGACCCAGTACGGCGAGCACCGCAGCGAAAAGAACGAACGGGGTGCTGTCGGATATGAATACCAGCAGAAAAAGGCCGAATGCATTCAAGGCCATACCGGCCGAAGCGATAATTCCCGGTTCTACGCGGTCGGAAAGCTTTCCGGCGAACGGCGAGATCACCGCCTGTGTCACCGGTTGTATTATGAGAATCAGCCCTGCGAATTCAGGCGAAAGCCCCCTCACATACTGGAGATAGAGACTCATGAAGAAAGTCACCGCGAACGTGGCGCTGTAATTGATCAGTGCGGCAAGGTTGGAGAAGGCGAACACCCTGTTTTCGATGAACAGCTTCATCTCCAAAAGCGGGCTCTTCTCGTGAATCTCCCACCATACAAAGACGGCCAGGAGGACGGCGCCGGTAAGTGCGATGATGTAGCCTGCCGCGTCCGGAAGGAGTGAGAGCCCGTACATGACCCCGACAAGTGAAAAGCCATAAAGCAGCGAGCCGGCAAGATCGAAACGCTCCCCTTTTGCATCCGCCCATTCCTCCTTCATCATCAGGTGGATCATCGCCAGCGTGAAGAGGCCGATCGGGACGTTGATCAGGAATATCGACCTCCACCCGAAATAACCGGTGAGCAGACCGCCGAGGAACGGTCCGATAGCGAGGCCGAGGTAAACCGACGTTATGTATATGCCGAGCGATTTTCCTCTCTCGGCCGGGGCCACCGTCGAAGTTAGTATAGCGACGGCGGTTCCGAAGATCAGCGCCGACCCTGCTCCCTGTATAACGCGGAGGACTATGATCATCACCTCGGATACCGAGAAGACCATCAGAAACGAAGCGATCGTGAAGACAGAAAGCCCGATCTTGAAGACTTTCTTCCTCCCGACTATGTCCGCGATTCTCCCTGCCGGTACAAGGAATACGGCGGATGTAAGCAGGTAAGCGGTAGCAACCCAGCTCAGGGTTATAGCATCCATCGAATATTCGGCCCCGATCGTCGGGAGGGCGATATTTACCGCCGAAGAATCGAACGGCGTCAGGAATCCGGCCAGAACCGCGATGAAGAGTGCGACCCTGGCAGTGAACCGGCTTTTCATAAATTATAGAGATCTGTGCGGTACCCGTGGAAATTAAGGTGTTGGTTTTGATTATCTTCTTTTAAGTTCGCCGATGTCACGGGCCGCCTTACTGATCCCCTTCCATCTTTTCCGCTCAAGTCTTGCAGAGCCTATCTCCGCCTTTTCCTGCTGGAATTCAAGCTCTCTTGAGAGCCTGATAAAGTTGTCGAGCCGCTCCTGCGGGAGGATGCCGTCTGCAACCGCCTGTCGAACCGCACAGCCCGGCTCGTTCTCGTGCCTGCAGTCCGAGAACCTGCACCCTGCTGCAAGTTCAATGATGTCAGGGAATGCCTCGCTCATTCCCGACCCCGAAGTACCCAGTCCGACCTCTCTCAGTCCCGGGTTGTCGATGACGAGCGCTCCGTTGTCGAGAATGAACAGCTGGCGGACGGTGGTTTTGTGGCGTCCTTTCCCGTCGGATTCGCGGTTAACTCCTGTGGCCTGGATCTCTTTTTCCAGGAGGGCGTTTATCAGCGTGGATTTGCCGACTCCCGAAGACCCGATGAGTGCGACAGTCGTGCCGGGTGCGAGGAACGGCTCGAGCTGTGATAATCCCGAGTGCGTGAGAGCACTGATCGCGATTACCGGTACCCCGGATGTGGACCGGGAAAGCGATTCGATAACCGAGTCCGGGTCTTCCGAAAGGTCGGCCTTGTTGACGAGAATAACAGGCTTCGCACCGGAGGAGTGGGCGATGGCGAGATACCTCTCAATTCGCCGGGAGTTGAAGTCGGGTCCGATCGCCGTAACTATAAAGACAGTATCGATATTTGCGGCGATCACCTGGTCGCTCCCGTCCTTTCCGGGAACTCCGCGTGTGAACACCGTCTTCCTGGGGAGGATATCCACTATAGTATATGTTCCCGCTTCAGGCACCGGGAGAAGAACCACGAAATCGCCGACCGCCGGGAGCTTTCCGATCCTGTGGAGTGCTCCCGAGGCACCCGCCTGCACAAGTCCGGAAGACGTCAATACATCAGAGACCGTCTTGTGCCGGCTCGATACTCTTCCCGGAATATAGGGATCTCCGTATTTTTTAAATGCCGAAGCAAGCGAATCGTCCCACCCCAGGTCTTCTAATTTATATTTTGGCGGAAGCCCGCCATCCTGTCCGGAACCGGTGCTCATAATATCACAATCTTGTACCATATTGATCGGCCGTGAAGCATTAAAAAAATACAATATGCCGGACGCGGAAAGATTACCTGATTTCCCGGGCTATGCCTCAACTTATGATTTAAGCTACCTTCTAATAATCCCGGAAGCAATCTCTATACAGTGAATTCATGAATCCCGAAAGAGCCCCTGCCCCGCCTTTTGACATATTCAATATATACTTCGACAAGATCTACGACCCGACAATGCATCTCTGCTTCAGCCTCGACAGCCGGATCGACGAGGAGAGATTCAGGTCCGCCTTCATGCTCGCCCTCGATTCAGATCCGTATCTTTCGTCGCGTTACGTGGAGAAGAACGGTGCCGCGTACTGGGAGAGAATCTCGCGGGAAAAATACGAAAAGGCGTTCAGCTTCCATGTTGTGGGCGAGGGCGACCTGGCACCGCCTGACGTTCCGCCGGGATTCGTGGATGTATACTCCGGCCCTCCGGCTGCTGCTGCGGTATTCCGGGCGGAAGGGAAAGGTGATGTCGTCACTGTAAGTATCCACCACGGGTGCAGCGATGTTCGCGGGCTTATCGATCTCGCATCTTTCCTCTTTACGGTCTACCGGAAGCTCGGTGAAGATCCTGCTTACGTCCCTGAATTCAGGGGATGGTACGACAGGGATGCAAAAAAGATCCTGGAAAAGTTTTCTGAAGAGGATATAGAGAAAGAGGCCGGAAGGGAGAAGAGGATTGTCGACCGGTGGGCGTTTCCGTTCGAGTACAGGGGACGCGGGACTCCCCGGTACGCGTTCAGGATCTTTCCCGAAGAGAGGCTGTCGGCGGTGAAGGAGTTCGGAAAGAGATATGGTGCGACTGTAAATGATGTCCTGATCGCGGCATACATCCTCGCTCTCATTGAAATCAGGGACGATCCGTCCGACAGGAATAATCAGAGGGGCGTTCTTTCTTCCGCCGATATGAGGCGGCATCTCCGGGAAAAAGGGGAGTATTCGGTCGAAAATCTTTCGATCGCCGAGATGATCGAGATCGTGGCAGTGGAAGGTGAAGGACTGGGAGATGCCGTACGGAAGGTCGCGGAGATAACAAAGGAGAGGAAAGCCGGGGCGTTCGGTGCATTCGATATAAAATTCTACGAAGACCTCTATGCCAGCGGGTTAGGTGCCATAAGGGACTTTTTCAACGAGATAATCTCCGGTTATGATACGATCCCGCTCAAGAACCCTGTCTTTTCAAACATCGGCATAATCGACGACGGGAGGTTCGACCCCGGACCGGGACGGGACGGATCTGCCCTGAATATAGAATATGCAATGTTTCTCCCGGTGATATGCTGGCCGCTCGGTTTTCTGCTGTGTGCGTCCACGTGGAAGGGATCGCTTTCCCTTCAGTGCGGATATGAGGACGGGCCGTATTCAGCTGAAAAGATCGGGATGTTTCTCGACCTTATCGACAGGCTTCTTCCCTGAACTCCTGATCTTACAATTATATCTCCTGTTCGCACCAAGTATTATCCAATGTGTAAAAGCGAGAGAGTCAGTCTCCTGATCGAAGGGCTTTACGGGCCGGACAAAGCCGAGAGGGCAAAATGCATGGACGGGCTTGTCGAATGCGGGAAGACCGCCGTCATACCCCTGATTAATCTCCTCGACAATAATTCTTGGGTTATCAGGTACAGGGCTGCGGAGGCCCTCGGCCTGATCGGAGACGAACGGGCGGTGACTGCACTTACAGGATCGCTCCATGACGAAAAGGACCATGTCCGTTACATGGCGGCAAAGGGCCTCGGGATGTTCGGAAAGAAGGAGTCGTCGATCTCGCTTCTCCCCCTCCTCAGGGATGAAAACGAATATGTCCGGAGGATAACCGCGGTCTCACTCGGTAATATTGGAACTTCGTCAAGCGCAAAGGCAGCTCTTGAAACGGCCGTAAAGATCGAAAAAGACTCTTCAGCGCTTGATGCAATGAAACAGGCTCTTGAGAAAATTTCATAGAATTCCTTCCGGATTTTTACGACATCATTCCCATTTTGGATCAATTTTGAAATAATCAGGTCGTAATTACCAGAAAAGATTTATAATTGGATTTTCTATGAACCTGTGGGGCACATGATGCAGGTACTGGTCATAGATAATCAGAACCCGGTTCTTGATGCAACTAAAGCATATCTTGAAAATAATCCCGGCTTCTCTGTTGATGCCGTAGAGTCGGCATATGATGGCCTGAAGCTGATGAAAAACTCCAGATATGATGTTGTACTCTCCGGTTGCCGAATGCCCGGGACAGACGAACCTGATTTTTTAAAGACAATTCGCAACAGCGGATTCGATATGCCCCTTGTTATATTAACCGGAAGAAGCAGGGAGGACCTCGGCCTGGATGCCCTTAACGAGATAGCCGATTTCTCTCCCGGGACAGAAGGAGATCCTAAGGCCCGGATTGCGATGCTTACAGGACTAATTCGCCATGTTGTAAATATGAAGATGATAGAAAAAGAATTGCCGGAAGTCAGCCGGCAGTTCCGAAACGTCACTGAATTCCTTCCCGACGCAACCTTTGTTATCGATAGCGGAGGGAGAATAATCGTCTCAAACAGCGAAATGGAGAAGATGACAGGAATTCCCGGGCACCGGACACTGGGAAAAGATCACAATATTTATTCAGAGGCTATTTACGGCGAAAAGAGGCCTATGCTTGTCGATCTGATCGATAGCATAGGTGATTACGCAGAGTTTGGTTATAAAAATATACAAAGGGATAAAGGGACAATAAGCGGCGAGGTTCATCTTCCGATTATAAAAGGCGGTACAGGAGGCTATTTTTGGGGAAAGGCTTCCCTTCTTTACGGTCCGGACGGAAATATGACGGGAGCCATCGAATCCATTCGTGACATTACCGAACTCAGGAAAAACGAGGCCTGCCTGTCTGAGGCTCTTGAGGAGAAAAATGTAATGATCAAAGAGATTCATCACAGGGTCAGAAACAACCTCCAGATCATATCAGCCCTGATTCAGCTCCAGCAGTCAGAATCCGAGGATGAAAATCTAAAAACCGAACTGGATAAACTGAATAACCGTATATTTACAATGGCAACGGCCTACGAGATGCTCCTGGATAACAAAGATACAAATTATTGCCGTATAAATGTCAAAAACCTGGTGAACAGCCTCTTACCCGGTTTGTCCTTTCTCCAACCGGTCCCATACCAATTATCCTTTGATATGAATATATTCGATGAATACTTTGATCTGGATACATCGGTTTCAGTCGGCCTTATACTGAATGAATTGCTTTCCTTTATCCTAATGTGTCCGGCCGGCGCCGCAAAAGAGGTGACTATTCGAATTTCAATGGAATGGGATGGAGAGAAAATAGTTAAACTGGTTGTCTCTTCCGAAGACCTGGAATTTTCCGATGATTTTGACATATCCTGTTCAAACGAGCTGGGAGCCAGGCTTCTATCATTAATCGTGGAAAAGGGCCTCAAAGGCAATATCGGGATGAACAGGGATTCCGGAATAGCCGTTATCATCAGGTTTGCGTACAGCGGATCTGATTTTACGGCTTCGAATGCCATACATGGCTCTGTTCCCGGCTAATCCTAAAAATTAATATGATGACCGGATTAACGGACACCAAAGCCGTTCATTCTTCCGGGACAGGATTAACTTATTCCCTGAGCAGTTTTTTCAGCGGCTCCATTCCTTTAAAAGCAGTTGAATCAAGAGTAATCGGTGTTACCGAAACCCTGCCGTTTGCAACGGCATTGACATCAGTTCCCTCTTCAGCTTCATCGTAGAGAGGCCCGTTGATCCAGTAATAAGGCTTCCCACGCGGGTCGAGGCGTTTCTCGACACCTGTCTCAAAGAGCTTCTCTGCAAGTCTCGTGATCTCTATTCCTTCGGTAACTGTTTTCGGGATATTTACATTGATGAGATCCATGTTCTCCGGGAAACCGCATTCAAAAATATTTCCGCAGATCTTCCTGACAATCTCTTTTGACTCGTCGAAACTGCTGTCGAAATAAAACGGATCGTCGAATTTATCAGCCTGGTCCTCGACCTGGAGCGAAAAGGCGGCTGCAGGATACCCGTGGTTTGCTGCTTCGAGCGCCGCTCCTATCGTGCCCGAGGTCATAATGGATTCGAACGAGAGGTTTTCGCCTATGTTTATGCCTGAAACGACAAGGTCCGGCTTTATTCCAAGCGCATATATTCCGATTATCACCGAATCGGTCGGTTTTCCCCCGACGGAATATGCTTCTACACCGTTTATCCTGATCTTCGTCGCCCTTATCGGCTCGAATATGGATATCGAGCGGCCGACGGCGCTCTGCTGCGTGGAGGGAGCCACGACCGTGACATCGGCGATTGAGGAGAGTGCGTCATATGCGGCCCACAGGCCGGCGGATGTTACTCCGTCGTCGTTTGTAAGCAGGACTTTGGGTTTCATTTTAGTTTAACTTAGTTCTGTTAGAATAAAAGTGGATTGATAAGGCCGAAGACTTTCTCATACACTTAAGAATCCGGTTTTGGGAAAGGTTATATGCAGACCCGATAAATATTTCTTAATTTCGGAGGATTGTAGATGTTTAAAGTGAATAAAAAAATTTCATTCGTTTTAATTATTTTTTTAATGGTTTTTGTTCTCCCGTGCATTTCTGCCGCAGAGACCGTCCAGTATTCCCAATCCGGAGAGAATATGTCGTCGGACCGGTTTGTGGCGAGTGATTTTACAATAACATCCGAAAGACCTGAGATCTATCCCGGCGACACTCTTGAAATGTCCTATGTAATTACATCGGAAGGGTTTTACGACAGCATGATCAGTCTTCCGAAAGGCCTTTACTTTACCGCACTTGATCCCGACGGCAATCTTGTGGAGGCAGGGAAGGCGTTTACCGGCCAGTTCATCTCTCCCGGCGATTCGATTATAATGAAGGCAAGGCTGACGGTTGACAAACCCGGAACCTGGAAGATCTGGCCTTCATACACTATCCAGAACAACAATGGCATAGTCAAGTATAATCCTGATGAATGGGCTGCTGCCGATATATACGTCGAGGAGGAAGAAATACCGCTCGCGGATCTCACGATTATTGAGGCAGGAACAGCAGGGAGCAGTGAGAACGGCGACGATCTGAGATTTTATTACATTGTAAAAAACACCGGACCCTTTGATGCAAATACTACGGTGAGCGGAATACTGCTTAACGATGAGGATCTGGGCATCGAGAATCCTGTAGGAATCCTGCCTGCCGGTGAATCGCAGAAGGTTTTCTTTACGCTCTCCAATGTCTCGAAAGGCGATAAGATAACTATATTTCTTGATGCTGCAGGGACCGAGGACGAACTTGACGAGGATAATAACGACTGGTCGTTTGCTGTAAATCTCAAGAACGATGTCTCCAAGACATCCGACGCCGTGGATTCTTCGGATTTAGTTTCCGAAGAGCCTGAGCAGAGTTCGAACGAGACAAGTAGTGTTGTCTACTATCCTGCCACAACTGCGGTGTGCTGCGATGTCACGGCCCAGTTCATTATTCTCGGTATAATCGCAGTTCTTATGAGCGTGTTCTCGTTCGCACTCGGCTATTATTACTGCCAGTCGAAGAAATGCGAGAACGAACTCGGGTGGATGTACGCGAAGATCAAGAGGCTGGAGGCCGGAGAGACGATCGATCACAGTTATATTAAGGCCGAGGAGGTTCTCCCTGACGAGGATATAGCTGAGGCGGAAATGGTCCTGAAAGGGAAATCCGGAAAGGAGGATTCAGGCGATAAGGAGAAGCCGGCAGAAAAAAAGACCGAAGAATCCGCTGACGCGGAAAGCGGCGATAAAAAAGAGAAGAAAGAATAAATTATATTTTATCACTCTCTTTTCTGAACAAAAACCCGGTTTTTTGATATGGAATCTTAAAGGAACCTTTTTTTTATATTCTTTTGTTTTATTCTAATTATGGTGAATACGATCGCGATCAACTTCGGCGGAGGCGGAATCCACTGTTCGACACAGCAGGAACCAAAAGCCCGATAACACTTTTTTAAAATGTTCTGCCTGAAACAGCCTGTTTAATTAAAAAAGTTTATTAAACAAAGGTTCATGGACTGTTTCATGTAAATCACAACGTGATTTTCATGTAAAATAAGGGCTAATTTAAATTCAGGAATTTTCATGAAAGAGTCATCCGGTTTAAAATTTGTTACTGCACTTAGCCTGTTGCTTGTTGTCATTCTGCTGATCTTGTCGGTATTTGTTCTGGAAACTGCATTCAGTGGTAGTGATGAAGGGAATGATGAGGAAATCGCAGGGTATTCCGGCGATCTGAGAGTCCTGACAACCCCGGATATTCACAGTCATCTGTTTTCCATGAGCGATAATGACACGGGAACAAAGATCGGGCGTATAGGTGCACTCGCCGAAACTCTCGGGGAGAAGAACGAAGATACTATCTACCTTTTTGCGGGCGATCTCGGGGAAGGGGGATTTTATCATATGTACTCGGGGGTTCCTGAAGCTGAGGCCTATTCTATGGCCGGGATTGACGCCGCTGTTTTGGGGAATCACGCGTTTGATTTCAATAATTCTCTTCTTAAAGTATGGGCTACGAATGCATCATTTCCAATATTGTGTGCGAATATCGATTTCAGCGATGCCGTCCTGAATGAAACGGTGGAGGATTACGTAATTCTTGATTCCGGGGATGCAAAGATTGGCGTGTTCGGGATTCTGCTCCCCCAGCTTGGAGAGTTCGTCGAAATTCCGGGTGGAGTGGTAATTTATGAAAACACTACGGCCATTGCAAAATCCGTAATAAAGGAGCTTGAAGACCAGGATGTCGATGTGATTATTGCACTCACCCACCAGTATGAGGATGAAGATGTCGAACTTGCAGAGTCCGTTTCAGGAATCGATCTGATAATCGGCGGCCACGATCATCTTGTCTGGAACAGGACTGTGACTGCCCCTGACGGCAGCAGCGTGCTGATAGTTCATGCAGGCAAATACGGTGAGGAGACGGATTCCGTCGATCTTGTGTTCGAGAACGGTGAGGTGGCCGGTACATCGATAGAACGGTATCAAATAACGGAGGATATGCCGGTCGACCCGGAGATTACTTCGTTTATAATGCCTTATTACGAGAATTATACTGCCGGCCTCTCGGAGCCTATCGGAAGAACTCTTGTCCCTCTCGATGCTACGTATGAAACTGTAAGAACAAACGAGTCAAATGCCGGCGATCTTATCACGGATGCAATACGCACGAATGTGCCCGGTGTCGATATTGCACTCATCAACTCGGGTTCCATACGAGGGGACTGCACTATTCCCGCAGGAGAGATGTCATACCTTACGCTCGAGACCCTTCTCCCCTTCGAGAACATGATCGTGACTGTTCAGATGACCGGGGACGAGGTTAAGGATACTCTTGAACGCTCGGCGTCGGCGATTGTTTTTCCAGGGGAAGAGGAAGGCAATGTGCATAAATTATCTACTGGGGGATTTTTGCAGGTTTCAGGCGTCAGGTTTGATATTAATTCAAGCGGGGAGTCTTTTACTGCCGATTTTAATAATGATACGATAATCTCGAAGGGAGACCGTATCGAGAATCTGACTGTCGTAACTACGGACGGGATTGTCCCCATAGATCCAGATGCCGTATACACAGTCGCCGTAAATGATTACCTGGCCGGCGGCGGCAACGGCTACTCGAATATCGGGGCGATCTCCGATGACGAAAAAGTGAATACCGAGATCAACGTGATCGGTCTTCTTGCAAGCGATATCCAGGAAAATTCTCCGATTTCCCCTGAGTGTGACGGAAGGATTCGGGTTTTGGGATAATTTATGGCTCTGCAGAAATCCTGTTACTTCTTTTTGTTTCAGGGTCAAACCGTCATGTTAATCAAATCAGACGGCAATCTTCATTTTTGAGATAATATGCAGAAATCGTCCGGCCTGAAATCCGTAATTGTCGTAACTTTTGTACTGGTAATAGTAGCAGTTTTCCTCTCGTCATTTGTCCCGGGTGTCGCGTTCAACGGGAATACCGGTTCATCCGGATCGGGTTATTCGGGGGATTTACGCGTGCTCACGACTCCGGATATTCATTCCCATCTATTCCCGATGAGCGATAACGATACGGGAACAAGGATCGGCAGGATTGCCGCACTTGCCGGTACTCTCGGGGAAGAAAACGACGATACCCTGTATCTGTTTGCAGGAGATCTTGGTGAGGGAGGGTTCTACAATATGTACTCCGGCGTCCCGGAGGCGAAGTCATACTCTATGGCGGGAATCGACGCAGCGGTTCTCGGGAATCATGCATTCGACTTCCCGGTTTCAGTTCTGAAGCAATGGGTTACGAATGCGTCGTATCCTGTGCTCTGCGCCAATATGGATTTCACTGATGCGGAGCTGAACGAGAGCATAAAAGATTACTTGATTCTCGATACCGCAGGCACGAAGGTCGGGGTTTTCGGGATCATTACCCCGCAGCTCGGGAAAGTCACTGAAATTCCCGAAGGCGTGATCCTGTATGAAAACACCTCGGCGATCGCGGAATCGGTAATAGATGATCTTGAAGAGCAGGGTGTCGATGTGATTATCGCCCTTACCCACCAGTATGGCGACGAGGATATCGAACTCGCCGAATCAGTTGCGGGAATCGATCTGATAATCGGCGGCCACGATCACCTTGTCTGGAACGAGACAGTCATTGCGCCCGACGGCGGGAAGACCCTTATAGTTCATGCAGGGAAGTACGGCGAGGAGACCGATTCCGTTGATCTCACATTCAGTGACGGTAAAGTTACCGGGACATCCATAGGCAGGTATGAAATAACCGAAGACCTGCCTGATGATTCAGGGATCACTTCGTTCGTAATGCCTTATTATGTGAATTATACCGCAGGTCTCTCCGGGCCGATCGGTGAAACCCTTGTCCCGCTCGATGCTACGGAGAACATAAAAACCGGTGAGACTAATCTCGGTGATCTTGTTACCGGCATAATGAGGGAAGATGTTCCCGGTGTCGATATTGCGTTTATCAATTCCGGTTCATTCCGCGGGGACTGCATAATCCCGGCAGGGAATATATCGTATCTTACTCTGGAGACCCTTCTCCCGTTTGAGGATATTATCATAAAGATCAGGATGACAGGGCAGGAGATTAAGGATACCCTTGAAAGATCCGCATCGGCGCTTGTTGCCGCCGGTGATGAGAGTGATAGTGAAAGCAGGGTTCCGTCGGGGGGATTTCTGCAGGTCTCCGGGGTAAGATTCGATCTCAACACGAGCGGCGAGCCTTTTTCCGCCGATTTTGATACGGGTACAGTGCTTTACGCAGGAAACAGGATCGAAAATCTCACGTTTGTAACCGAATCCGGTTTGGTGCCGGTTGATCCGGATGCGGTCTATGTAGTTGCCGTAAACGACTATATTGCCGGCGGGGGCGACGGTTATTCGAATCTTAAGGATATTCCCAACGACAGGAAAACGAATACCGAGATCAACCTGATCAATCTTCTTGCCACCGATATCGAAGAGAATTCTCCGATCTCCCCGGGGACTGACGGGAGGATTCGGGTTTTTTGATATAATAATCATCTCTATTCCGGATTCAGGGAAATACCCCTTTTCTTTATCGAAGAGAATACGAATTCGATCTCCCCGTATGCCTTGTCGATGAGCCCCCTGTAGTATTTCATATCGGCTGTCTTCAGGTTCCATTCGGGATCTGCGGCCCGCCTGCCGGCGTCCCTGACAACGTAGCGAATGTCCATCCCGGGAGATACGGAGATACCGTCCTCCCGGCAAACCTCAAGGAGCGTTCCGGCAATGCAACGTTTCTCGTAACTTTCACGCCCGATCCTTCGCCTGAGAAGAAATTCCGCCGCCGGTGCCTCTGTTGCGCCTTCGTAATACCTGTCGTAGATCTCCCTGGCGGCATCCTCAAGCCCGAGGAGTTCGCCGGCGGTCTTCCCGGTGCATAGCAGTGCAATCATCTCGTCCTGCATACGGCGGACATACGGCGGCATGTCCTTTCGCCTCGCCGCCGCACCCCTGATCTTCGGTTTTCCGCCGGCAAGTCTCCCGAAATACCCTGTATACGATCCTGATCCGTCCTTCTGCGGGAGGAAGCAGATCCAGTCGTAGGACTCATACTCCGTCGGGATCGAATACTTCTCTTCGACCCGCCGTTTGAATTCGACGATATCTCCGCCCTGCACCCAAACGCAGTCGACGATCCCGTGGAGAACCGGCATCCCCATCGATTCAGCGAGATCGGCGACTCCGCCCAGTATATCGGTCGCGATCGTCGTGATCTCCTCGTGCACTTCAATTCTCCCGAACTTGGCGTTCTTGTAGCCGGTATACCCGAAGCACGTGACGAGCATCCATTTCAGGAGTCCATCCATCCCGGCATAATCGGGATTGGTCTTTTTCAGGGCTTTCGTCTTCAGGCGAAACTCCAGGAGGGGGTCAAGCACGGACGGGAGAAATCCGACGATGTTCCTGTTCTCCATCGTCTCCGGCGAGAGATTGTAATTCACTATTATCGCGGGATAGAATGAAGTGAAGTCGAGCTGGTGGACGTTCTCGTATACCGACGGCTCCGGCTGGAATATGAGCCCGCCCCTGTATTCGATCCTGATCTTGTCCGAAGGGCGGATCATCTCGGCGTCCCGTTTCCTGTATGGAACCACAATCCCGCGTTTGAATGCCTCAAACTCTTCGTATTTCGATATGACCGTTCCGGGTGTGAACCTGCTCGTGAGGTTGGGCGAAACGCCGGAGAGTGCCGACGCAAGGAAGACACCCCTGAGACCTCCTTCGTGGTATATGAAGCTCTGGGCACTGTCGATTATGATCCTACCCTCTGGGATCATCGCCGGCGGTTTGTACTCGGTCCTTCCATACGAGAAGTACGACCTGCTCTTAAGCTCCCGGAACCGCCCGGTCCTGCTGAGTGAGTTGAAGATTCCCGCGTTATTTGCGATCCTGCAGATCCTGTGCATCCAGCCGTCCGCGTTCTCGAACAGGATGACATCCGGCTCGCTATCCGAGACACGGTTGATCAGCCATTCGGAAAGCTCGGCATTGTCCCCGAAGCATTTCCATTCCTTCCCTTCAGACTCCACCGAGAGCGAACGCATCTCAGTCTCCCTGTGCGGAGCAGCTCCTGCCTTAATATCCATTATGGAGAGTGGGATCTCCGGCGTGGCCGAAAAGACGTCTTCTCCGGAGTTCAGGCAGAGCCTGAGTCCGTTCTCCGCAAGATACCTCTGCTCGTTTCGTATGTCGACATTGTATAGATCGGCCGTGTATCGCGTCTGCTTCTCGATCGTATCCGCGATCTCCCGGCCCCCGAAGACTCTCCAGCCTCGTTTTTCCCCGTAGATGGTCTTAAATTTGCATTCTTCGGCGAAGCCGCGGTCTTCCAGTTCGCCTGTCATCATGTAGTGAAGGTCGGGATCGGGGAGGTGGAAGCAGAATGACGGCGGGAACTTTTTCGTGTGGCACCTGACGCCGTCCCTGTCTTTTACCCATAGTAAGACTGTGTCTCTCCTGTAGTATGCGTCGAAGATCCAGCCCCCCGTGTTTTTTTCAACCGTTCTCCCAGCTCCCGAGAGTAGTCTGCCCGGACAGGACTGTTCTGCCCTTCTCCGCGGGCCGCGGTGCGTCAGCCTCCCCTATCACCACCACCCTGTCTGCATATTTCTCCATCATCGTGAGGGCCGAATCGAACCGCCTGTGAAAGAGGACGACCGCGGCCTTCTCTGCAGTCTCCCTGCACTTCATTCCTACAGCCTCCGCGAGTTCCGGTTCGCCGTCGTAAAGGCTCGGGTCGTGCTCGAAAAGGATCAGCGAATGGCTGGATTCGTCGAGTATCTCGAAGACCTGGAAAGGATTGATCGCCCGCCTGACATGGAATATCCTTCTCCTCCGGTCGAGTTTCGGGAGGAGCACGGGGTAGTTGCCGCAGAGATAGAGGCAGAGGTTTGTCTCGTGGGGCGGGATAGCCGACGCTATCGCGGGGACAAGAGTTCCGTGCGGGGCGGCAAGGATGCTGAATGTGCCGGCTGAAAATTCGGGTATTCCGTTCCGGTCTTTGATCATCGAGGATCTGTTCCGGTGTATTCAGGTATAACCGCGGGTCGTGTGCGGTGCGAAAGTATAATCCGTCTGGTGGCAGTCTCCCTGCACCACCCCAATCGTCACGCTCATGTGTGTTAATGATCAATCCTAAAGGAATGAAGGCGCTCATTGCCGAATATACCGTTTTCAACGATCCCGGCCTTGCACCGGAGGGAAGAGCGATGCTTAGGGTGCTCAGCGAGAGTTTCGAACGCTGCGGGTATGAAGTTTTATCCCCAGAGAAAGGTGACTTTGCAGAGGAGATCGGGCGTCTGGCTCCCCAGTGCGATGTCGGGCTTGTAATCGCACCGGACGACATACTATGGCGGTTCACGAAGATCGTGGAGGACAATACGAGAAATATCGGCTGCGGCAGCCTGAATATTGCGCTCTGTTCGAACAAGCGCCGGACCGGGGAAATGCTTTCGTCGCAGGAGATCGCGGTCCCGAAAGAGATAGACGAAGGTATCAGGCTCATCAAAAAGATCAACGGCGTCGACGGGCAGAATATGAGGCTGGCGGACGAGGAACCCGAAAAGGGTGAGTTCGGGCAGGAGTTCATCGAAGGCGACAATATCAGCGTAAGCTTAGTCGGCGGGCGTGTGACGGGAGATACCTGCCTCTCGTACTCTGGAAAGGGGCCGGTCGTCCTCTCGGTCAACAGGCAGTATATCGAAAGGGAAGGGAACAGGTTCTATTACCGCGGCGGTGAGACACCGGTCGATCACCCGCGTAGGGATGAGATCGTCGAAACCGCGATTAAGTCCATGAACATCCTCGGATGCCAGGGCTACACGGGCGTCGATGTTATAGTGGCCGACGATATATATGTCGTTGACGTGAACCCCCGGCCGACAACAAGCCTTGTCGGGATCTGTGCGATCATGGAGGAGGAGATCGCCGATATTCTCGTGGAGTCGTCAAAGGGCAATGTACCTGATTGCGTTCACCTGAACGGCCGGGTCTCGTTCGATACGAAAGGCGTGGTGAAGAGACTTGAGTGATATTATAGGCATAGATGTGGGCGGTGCCAACCTGAAGGTATTCGAAAACGATACTGTCACGATTCATTATTGTCCGATGTGGCAGAAGGCCCCGATTACAGAGATCCTCAAGTCTTATTCTGGAAAGAAGGCGGCGGTTGTCATGAGCGGTGAGCTTGCCGACGGTTTTGCGAATAAAAAAGAGGGTATAAAATTCATTGTCGAATCTGTGAAGAGAGCGATTCCGGAGTCTTTATTCTACGGGACCGATGGAGGGTTCCACGAAGGGCCGACATCCCTTCTTGCAGCCGCGAACTGGCTGGCATCGGCCGATTTCCTCAGGGAGAGATACCCGGATCAGGTCCTTGTCGATCTCGGGAGCACGACTACCGACATTATCCCGCTCAACTCTTTCGAAGCCCTGAAGGGCATGAGAGATCTCGACCGCCTGAGGAAAGGGTATCTCGTGTATACCGGAACCCTGCGGTCTACGGTTCCCTCGCTCCTGAGATCGGTATCCGTCAACGGTTACGACACTCTTGTAAGCAGCGAATATTTCGCCCAGAGTGCGGACGTTCATCTGGTCCTCGGCAATATCGATGAAGCCGATTACACCGTCCCTACTCCCGACGGTGCTACGACATCCTACGAAGCTTCGCTCCAGAGGCTTTCGCGGGTTGTATGTTCGGATCTCGAGGAGATCGGGGAGTCTGGCGCACTTGAGATCGCAAGGGCATTTTACAGTGAGCAGATGAATCTCATAAAAGAGCAGGTGGAAAGAGTCATGGATGAAACCAGATCCTCGGGAGTTATTGCAGCCGGGATCGGATCGAATATCATATCCGGACTGTTCGACTGCATCGATCTATCCTGCGAACCGGGAATCTACCCCGATGCCCTCCCTGCACAGGCCGTATGCGAGGTGGCTGAACGAACCGGTATATTCTGAGCCTGTTGCTCCTCGCCGGCTCCCTCGCAATCTCGGCAGTCTTCTTCATGGCCGGACTGCCGTTCTTCTTCATGTTCCTGTTCATACCGTTAATCCCGCTCTTCGGCCGGCAACGGAGGGCCAAAAAGTGTCCGCTGTGCGGGTGGGAGACCTACGGCGACGAGATATACTGTCCGTATGACGGAACAGCACTTGAAGAGGAATAAAATCAGGCTCTTCGCTGATTTCACTACTTTCGGCAACCCATCGCCGTGAGCCGCACAGCAGGCTCACGGATCGGCCCCGACCTCGGGGCCTCTCTATCATGATAGGCCGCTCAGGGGATAGACAAGTATCCCCTGAGTGGCAAGACGCGGTAAACTCATGGCGTGTACGGAATGAAATATGCTCCAAAAACTAAATTCAACAGCTCCGGGGACCCTTGCCGGTCCCCGAGCGTGCCGTGAGATGAGTATCTTATGGCAAGGCCCCTGGGTAGGGGCCGTCCGGCGGCATGGCCGCCGGTGCCGAGGTCGCCTGGGTAAGATATGTACACAATATCCAAACGTATGCAAGGATGAGAAAATGCTTCGCATTTTCTGGCAATTGTTTGCTGCCCAAAAATTATTTGCCCACATGAAACAGCGAAGAACCGAAAATTGCATGAACCGTGATATCAAAAAAGGGTTATATTTAGTCGACGCCAAGAATGACGTTGCTTGCTTTGATTATAGCGTAGGCTTCCTTTCCGACTTTAAGTCCGAGGTTGTCGACGGACTCTTTTGTGATCATGGAGACCACCTGTGCTCCGCCCGGAAGCTCGATTACTACTTCAGCTGCAACCTGTCCAATCTCGATCTCTTTTACTTTGCCTTTTAAGGCATTTCTTGCACTGTATTTCATTTTCGATACCTCGTTTGCATATACACTCTCATCTGATAAATATTTTGAGTTAAAAAAAGTTCTTTGTCAGCGGCGTTTTTGTAACATATAAAGCAGAATATTGTTCCTTTCAGAGCCTTCCTGCTTCATCACCGCCTCGGATATGTTGAGCAGGGACGTGGGGAAGAGAACCTCGTGAAATTCGACCGACGGGACCTCGCCCGGGTTGAAATCCGAAAGGCTCCTGATAGTCGACGGGTTTACTATGATATTCATCTTCCGGAGGATCTTCGAGATATGGTTTGCAGGGTGGAGTCTCAGGTTCAGGAGACAGAAATCTACAAGCGGAGCCCCCATCCTGATGTCATTATAGAAGGGGGAGTCGGCATACACGAGTCTCCCGCATTCTGTGCACCTGAACCGCCTGACATTTACCGTGATGTTCCGCCTCGAGTCCCCCTCCATAATCGTTGCGAACTTTTTCTTCTTTACATCGTGTGCCCTGAGCTCTCCGTCGCAGAACGGGCACCTGTCCGCATCTTCAAACAGGAACCCCTCGAGGCTTAATATCCCGCTTATTGTGATGTCCGCTATCATCGGAGGTATTGCAACTTTTTTCATATCCTGATTAGGGATTGATCCTCATATATGATAAATTCCACCGATATTGTGCATATTTAGGTTTACCAAACAAGGTTCTTAAATATATCAAAATCCAAAACTTCTGTGTTCTGAGGTATAGACTATGGAATTAAAATACGTACCTACAGTATGTCCATTCTGTGGAACAGGCTGTTCCTTCAGCCTCGTCGTCAAAGACGGCAAAGTTGTCGGATCCGCACCGTTCCACCGTTCACCCGTATGTGACGGAAAGACCTGCCAGAAAGGTCACTATGCATACGAGCTCGTGAACAGCGAAGCAAGAATCACCACCCCGATGATCAAAAAGGGCGACGAACTCGTCGAAGCATCATGGGACGAAGCACTCGCAGCAGTTGCAGACGGCCTTAAGGGCGTCTCCGGTGCGGATATCGCAGTTTTCGCATCTGCAAACGCAACAAACGAGGACATCTACGCTCTCAAGAAGCTTGCATCCGATGTGTTCAAGACCGAGAACTTCACAAGCTGTGCAGCACTCGGCATCGATGCATCCGCAGGAACAATCAGGGATATTGCGAAGGCCGACTGCATCGTCGCCGTCGGAAACATCTTCGAGTCGCACCCGCTGATTGCCCGCAGGATCGTAAACGCGAAGGACAAGGGAGCAAAGGTAATTGCAATCGACTCGGTCAACAGCTCGATGGCAAAACTTGCAGACCAGTTCGTCAAGGCCGCACCCGGCGGAGAGATCGAGGCAATCAAAGAAGCAGCAGCATTTGTCGAAGGCAGCGCTGCAGTAGTTCTCTACGCAGTCAGCGCAACAAAGAGTGAGGCAGCAGTCGCAGCAGCCGCAAAGGCTCTTGCAGATGAGAAGAAGGCCGCATTCTGTGCACTTCCCGCCCAGGCAAACGGCCGCGGAGCACTCGATATCGGTGTCGCACCTTTCGATGACGTATTCGGAAAGGAATACAAAGCCTGCTACGTGATGGGCGAGGACCTCGGACCCGTCGAAGGCGGATTCATAGTAGTCCAGGACTCGTTCCTGTCAGGAACCGCAAAGTCTGCAAACGTCGTTCTTCCCGCAGCAGTATATGCAGAGGTCGACGGAACCATGACCAACGCAGAGCGCCGCATCCAGCTCGTACGCAAGGCACAGGAGCCTGCAGAGGGCGTAAAGGCAAACTGGCAGATCGTCTCCGAAGTCGCAGGAAAGCTCGGCGGATCGATTGCATACGAATCTGCAGAAGCAATCTTCAACGAAATGTACGGCGACCTCTCCTACGATGCACTCCAGAAGGACGGATTCGTTAAAGAGGCAACAGCCGCAGTAGTCGCAGAAGGCGTTGCACCCGCAGCAGTCTCGGCCGGCGGCGACTATCCGTTCGCACTTGTTACAGGACCCTCGATCTGGCACGGCTACGGCGCAGCAGGCACACTCTCGGAGAACTGCCACTCACTCGTTAAGGAAGTCCCCTCGATGTTCGTGAAGATCAACCCCGCCGACGCAAAGGCACTCGATGTCAAGAAGGGCGAGACGGTCACTGTCTCAAGCGAGAAGGGAAGCATCAAAGCGACGGTCAGAATCTCTAAGGATCTCGACGAGGGAGTAATCTTCGTCCCGACCATGAGCATGGGCGAAGAATGCATCTGCAAGATTGCAGGCGGAGAAAAGGCAGTAGCTGCAAAGATTGAGAAGGAGGCCTGAAAATGGTAGCAAAAGGCGACATGCTCTGGGCATGGGCAAAAGATTCCGCTGCTCTCGAGAGAGGAGAGTGCGGTGGTGCAGTAACCGCTCTTCTGAAATACGCTCTTGAAAGCGGAGAAGTCGACGGTGTTCTCACAGTCGAGAAGGGTGTCGATCTCTACGATGCAAAACCCGTGTTCATCACGAACCCCGAGGATATTGCAAAGGCGGCAGGATCGCTCCACTGCGGTACGCTTCTCATGCCTAAACTCATCAAGAAGTACCTCAACGGTGCACGCGACATGAAGATCGCGGTAACCATGAAGGGCTGCGATGCAAAGGCATTCTACGAACTCGTCAAGAGGCAGCAGATCAATATCGACAACGTCCTCACGATCGGTCTCAACTGCGGAGGATCGGTAAGCCCGATCGAAGCACGCGTAATGATCGAGGAGAAATTCGGCCTCAACCCCGACGACATCGTCAAGGAAGAGATCGACAAGGGTCAGTTCATCGTTCTCACAAAGGACGGCGAGCACAAGGGCATCAAGATCGACGAACTTGAAGAGGAAGGATACGGACGCCGTGCAAACTGCCAGCGCTGCAAGACAAAGATCCCGCGCCAGTGCGATCTTGCATGCGGTAACTGGGGAGTTATCGGCGACAAGGCCGGAAAGGCGACATTCGTCGAAGTCTGCTCGGACAAGGGTGCAGCCCTCGTTACGAAGGCGGAAGGCAAGGCAATCGAGACAGCAAAGCCCGCAGGACCTGCACTGGATATCCGCGGAAAGGTCGAGGGCGCGATGTTCAAGCTCGGAGACAAGTGCCGCAAGGAGCAGTTCGAAAAGCTCGGCGAAGGCAAAGAACGTCTCAACTACATCATGGACCAGACCTCAAGGTGCATCAAGTGCTACCAGTGCATTGAGAACTGCCCGATCTGCTACTGTGTCGAGTGTTCGACCAAGAAATCGCACCTTGTAGATCCCGGCGATGTTACCCCGCCATTCATGTTCCACTTAATCCGCTATTCGCATATTGCAGATTCCTGTGTAAACTGCGGCCAGTGCCAGGAACTCTGTGCAATGGACATACCCAATGCATTATTCATGCACGCACTTCAGCTCGAGATGCAGGACATGTTCGGATACGAGCCTGGTGTCAACCTAGATCTCCCGGTACTCTCGCTTGTCGAGGAACCGGCCGAGAGAAAGCGCCTTAACGACACAGGCACCGACCAGATCTTCAACATCTTCGGCCAGAAAGAATAATCATACCGCACCTGTTATATCAACAGGCCCAATATTTTTTAGCTTTTTTTCTCCAGTGATTCTTTTAATACGCTGCAATCTGTCTTTTTTCTTATTGCCGGGCAATAATGATAAGCTATAAATCATATTTTGGTAATAAAAGATTTTGAGAGATGTTATGATTGATGCTTTTATCGAAGGTAACAAAAAATTTGTAGAGAAGGAGTTCAGGCAGAAGAAGGATCACTATTCTTCATTATCAAAAGGGCAGAGCCCTAAATCGCTCTGGATTACGTGTTCCGACTCGAGAGTTAATCCTGAAAGAATTACCTCGGCCGAGGCCGGCGAGATCTTCGTTCACAGGAATATCGGCAATATCGTTCCTGAAGATGACCTGAATATTGCAACGGTACTCGAATACGCGGTGAACCACCTGAAGGTCGGGCAGATTGTAATATGCGGGCATTCAAACTGCGGGGCCATGAAGGCGCTCGTATCCAAAGGCGGCACAGGCGATCAGTATATTCCGCAGTGGCTTGAGGAAGCGAAGCCGGCCGCCGAGAATGCAGTGTCACGCGGGTGCCCTGAAAAGATGAAAACCCTTGAGATCGAGAATATAAAACACCAGCTCGAAAACCTGAAAAAATATTACATGGTCCGTGATGCAATCGACAGGGGCAGACTTGAGGTCCACGGGATGTATTACGATCTCGAAACGGGCCTGATCGAAGAAGTGGCCTGAAAGATAATCTTTCAGGCTTTAATCTGTTTTTGCCTTCTTCATGAGGGTCAGAAGGCCTTTAATCATTTCCACGGGTTCGGGAGGGTTCCCGGGGATCTCAAGGTCCACCTGAACGACCGAACTCACCGGGCCGCAGATAGCATAGCTGTCTTTGAATATGCCGCCTGTACATGCCTCGTCTCCGATTGCAACGACGAATTTAGGGGACGGGGTTGCATCGTAGGTCTTCTTCAGGGCGTATCTCATATTGTGGGTCACGGCACCGGTTACGAAAAGGACGTCGGCATGACGCGGGGATGCAACGAATGTCACCCCGAAGCGTTCGATGTCGTAGTAAGGCGAGCTGAGGTTGTTGATCTCGATCTCGGCGGCATTGTCGCTCCCGCAGTCGACCTCCCTTATAGCAATGCTCCTCTTGAAGACCGAATTTATTTCGGCCTTCAGCATCGATCCGTATCTTTCGAAGTCCGAATCGGTTACTTCGATCCTCTCTGTCAGAGGTTTTTGTATAAGTTTACCAAAGAATCCCTTCATTTTCCGCCTCACAGATCGTTCCCCGCATAGGAAAGGTTCAGGCTCTTGTTGATCACCGGAAAGTCCGGAACGATGTTTCCGATAACGGCATGCTCGATCGAAAGCCAGTTCGTGAAAGATGCGGTCCGAACCTTGTATCTCCAGATCTTTCCGTCGCGAATTTCCAGGTAATGCAGGTTCTGGCCCCGTGCACCTTCGACCATCGCGAATGCACATCCGTCGTGGATATCCGTTCCGGAGGTTTTGATCTCTCCTGCCGGCATCTCCCCGGTGATGCTTTTTATGAACCGTGCCGATGCCTGGATCTCTTCTGCCTTCTGCATGAAACGGGACAGCACATCGCCGGTATCGTGTGAAGGGATCTCAGGAGTGTGGTGATTGTAGATCCCGTAGGGGTAGTCTGTTCTCACGTCTCTTCTGCCTCCCGAAGATCTTGCAACGGGTCCGGTCAGGTTTAATGGTCTGATAAGCGACTGCCTGACGATTCCTGTTGTGGCGAGCCTGTCGATGACCGACGAGGAGGTTACCGCGGAATCGTATGCCTCTTTTACGGATTCGCCGATCCTGTCTGCAAAGGACTCCAGCAGCAGGAGATCGGTAGATCCGATATCGGCCGACACGCCGCCGATGGTGATATAACCCCTTATGAACCTGTGGCCGAAGAGCTTTTTGTTCATTCTCATGCACTCCTCCTTCAGGGCCATGAACCGGCTTGCTCCTACAGGGTAGGCCACATCGGTCAGCATCCCTGCACAGTCGCTTAACAGCGAGCAGATTCTCTCCATCTCGAGTGCGATGCCTCTCAGCGTCTCCGCACGAAGGGACGGCCTGATGCCTGCGATCTTTTCGGCCGCAAGGCAGAAGCAGACGGAGTTTGCAACGCTCTCGTCTCCGGATATCGATTCGGCAATCTTCAGGCATTCTGCCGGTTTTTTACCCTCGGCGAGTTTTTCGATCCCCCTGTGGAGATAATAGAGGCGGGTTTCGAGGTTGAATATCGCCTCACCGATTACGCTGAACCTGAAGTGCCCCGGCTCGATGACTCCTGCGTGAACAGGCCCTACGGCGACCTCGTAGACTCCTTTTCCCTCGAGCCTCCTGAATTTATAAAGCTCCTCTTCCGGGACATACTCCCTGACGTTTACGGGTCCGTTGCGGAACGATTTTTTCAGAGGGTGGAAATCCTTCGGATAGGCGGCATGGAGGATCAGCCTCCTCGTGTCGAAAGAGCCGCTGAAAGGAATGCCGAAACCGTCGGTGATCTCTCTTTCATACAGGGATGCCGTCGGGAACAGTTCTGCAATCGAGACCGCATTACAGGATGTCCCGTATTCCATCTCGTAAATATGCCTGTTCTCCTGGCTCTCGAAGATGTATGTCAGCCTGAAAAGATCTCTTGTTGCATAGTCCTCCCGGCAGAAGAGGCAGAGCAGGACATAGCCAGATCTTTTCAGGTATTCTATCCGTTCACCGAAATCCGTGTCATTTTCGGCAAGGCGGAATTCATGATCCATTACGCCGTTGTTTGCAATCATTGTTGGTTTGCAGGAATCTGCCATTACAATGCACCTCCCAGTCCGAGCTCAGAGATTATCATGTTTAAGTAATTGTAGAACCAGTCCGGGACCATGATCCCGAAATAAAGCATGAGCACCAGCAGGAACACAATGCCGATGTGCATGCCTTTTGCGACCGGATAATGATCGGGCTTTTTGATGCCGGCACCGTCGGACCTGCATGAGAGGGCGTTCCAGATGAACCTGAACAGGGCGAAGGAGGCGATTGCGATAAAGAGCAGTATTAGAAGTCCCATCAGGGGATCGAATCTTATCGCTTCGAGCAGTATGAACAGTTTCGGGAGGAAGACCGGGAAGAGGGGAGTTCCGGTTATCGCAAGGGCGCCTGCAACAAGGAATACCGAAGCGGCGGGCTGCATATCGAAGGCGTCGCAGATCACGTCCTCCTCTGCCGGGTTTTCCGATTTGTACTGCCTGTGAATGATTCCTGCCGAAAGGAAGAGCTCAGCCTTTGTCAGTGAGTGCGCAAGGGTTTGGAACAATACCCAGAATACTGCAAAAGGCGTCCAGAACGAGAGGCCGATCAAGATCAGGCCCATATTCTCTATGCTCGAACATGCGATCAGCTTCTTCAGGTTGTGCTGCCTGAGCATCATCATCGATGCGACGAATACAGTCAGGATTCCGAAAAAGAGGACGAACATACCTGCGGTCTCTGTCTCAGGGACCTGCCTTATTATCGCATATACGCGGATAATTCCGTATATCCCTATATTGAGCAGAACGCCCGAGAGTACTGCACTAACTGCGGACGGGGCCTTTGAATGCGCATCCGGGAGCCAGGTATGGAACGGAACGATACCGCTCTTTGCCGAGAATCCGATGAACACGAAGAAAAACGCCGCCAGCGACACTGCGGGATCAAAGCCCTGCGACATGGTCATAAGCTCCGACCAGTTCAGGGTTCCCGCTCCCCCTCCGGTTCTCGACATCTCGAATAGGAAGATGAGCCCGATAAATGCGAACAGCATCGCGGTTGATGCGATGAAGATGTACTTCAGGGCCGCGTCGATATTCTCCCTCGCCGCGAGGCTTGCAACGAGCATCGCCGAGACGACGGTGGTTATCTCTGCGAGTATCCAGAACAATGCGAGGTTGTCGGAGAGGAAGACCAGCGGCGTTACGGTCATCAATATGGAGAATCCGCCGTAGAAGAGCCTGAGGCTTTTCGGGTTCAGCTCGCCGGTTTCAATCAGGCGTGTGACATATCCTCCCGCGTAGAGGGATGCCGCGAAGAACACGACGGACGAGAGCCCCGCCTCGAATGCGGAGAGATGGTCGACCCTGAAGAATCCCGAGGTCTCCGGGATGGCGCAGGCGAACATGATGTACCCTGATATCGCGATGTTTGCCGCGGAGTGAAGGATGAGGATGACTTTCTTCGATCTGTGGCCTTTCAGGATCATTATGAGGGAGAACGCGATGATTCCCGCGATGAGATAGAGAATGGCGGTCATTGTTCATCCTCCCCCGACGGCCAGATGTGATACCTGACCAGGCGTTCCTGGAACTCCTCGAGTGAAGAGTCGATTCCTATCGTCAGGATTGTCGTAAGAATTACGAGGATGATGAGATCTACGAGGATCATCACTTCGACGATGAAGGGGAGTTCAGTGGCGAAGCACCCGAATACGAGCACTCCGTTCTCCATCGAAAGGTATCCCATGACCTTCGTGATCGTCTTTTTGCGGCTGAATGTTACAAGCATCCCCATCAGCATCAGCGATACTCCGACTATCGAACCCAGGAAGAAGAGGGGGTTTTCCGTCGCGAAGCTGCCGAAGACTCCTGAAAACACCACGTATACCAGGAGCATGAGCATCAGCGACACGACAATCGAACCGGCCGGTTTGAGGTAGCTGAATTCGAGGTCTCTCCTGATATGGATCTTTTTCTGGATTCCTGTAATGAACGACGGAATAAGAATTACTTTTGCCGCGAATGTGATTGCGGCGATCAGGAGAAGCGTGTCCTCTCTTGTCATAAACCAGAGAATGCATGCCAAAATCGTGATGAGCAGGGACTGTATCGAATATACCCTGACAAGTGCGGAAAGAGTCCTCGTGGATATGATCAGCGCCGCTGTTATCAGTATCAGGACGAGTATTACCCTGACCGTATCTGACATGACTGCGTCGATCATGCGAACACCTCGATGATGATGGTCAGCGCCGAAAAGAAGAATGCGGTCATGAAGAGCGTGGGTATGCTGAAGAAACGCATTTTGGCCATCGACGACTCGAAAAGGCCTATGATCGCCGCAAGGATCAGCCCCTTCCCTAGGAACAGGAGTGCAGCGATAAAAATTCCGGGCACCAGCAGGTCCCCGCTGCCCAGAATCCCGAATGGAACGATGATCCCGATCAAAAGTCCCATGTATACCGCCTGTTTGACTGCATGCGAGAGCTCCATCAGTGCGAGGTTCCTTCCCGAGTATTCGAGGATCATTCCCTCGTGAATCATCGTGAGTTCGAGATGGGTTTCGGGATTGTCGACCGGAACACGTGATGTCTCGATAATGAGTATAAGGAACACGGATATCGAGATCAGGAGGAGGGTCGGCATCGTTGCAATGTCGAGTGCGGTCGTCTTTTCAAACATCTCGAATATGTCGAGCGTTCCGAGGACTGTTGCAAGTGCCGCCGCTACGATTATGATCGTGGGTTCGATTACGGTCGAAAGGCTCATCTCTCTTGAGCTTCCCATCCCGCCGAAGGTGCTCCCGGCATCGAGTCCGGCAAGGGAGATCATGAACCGCCCTATCGCCAGGATGTAGAGGAACAGGATTATGTTTCCGATTCCCCCGAATGAATCAGGGATGAATATTACAGGCACGAAGAGGGCCGCAAGAATCATTACCGCCAGTGAAACTACGGGGACAGCACGCGTTACCCATGAAGACGTGTCCGAGTAGACGGCCTCCTTTGAAAGAAGCTTGGCGATATTGTAGTACATCTGGAACAGCGGTGGCCCCTGCCTTCCCTGCATTTTCGCCTTGACTTTTTTGACGACTGTCATGAAGAGCGGTGCGAGTAGAATCACCACGCCTGCGTTCAACAGGCAGTAGATAACGCTTTCAAAGGTGATCATTGCATCAGCCCCAGGTATATTATAACCGAAACGACGGTGATGAAAAGGTACAGGAGATATGTATCGAGACTGCCGTTCTGGTGCCTTGATATGAGTTCTGCGAATCTTTCGACGGCACGTCCGGCAGGGATGTATATGTACTCTTCAAAAAACCGGATGAGCCTGATCCCGCCGGTGCCGGATTTGAAGATGCATCCTTCAGAATCGCAATATTCTTTTTCAAGGCACTGCCTTGTCCTGAACATCGACGAAAATATTGTTACGAGGGGCTGTGAAAATCCCTCGGATGTATATTCGATTCGTGATGCCGGCCTTCGTATTCCGCAGTCCCATGTCACCGAGATCCTGTCGGAAGGATGCCTAATGGTCTTAAGCGAAGCGTAGACCAATAAAACAACCAGGAGCAGCAGGAGGCTGACTGAGAGCATGTCCGGAAGGAATCCGGGGTAGCCTGCAAAATCCATAATCATCCCGGAGAACACTCCGGTAAGGATGCACACGCCTGCAAGGATCGCGGGGCCGGCTACCGCTCCGGAATGGACCTCTTCCGCCTCTTCGGCACATCTTGACCGTGGGAGCCCCAGGAAGGAGATCCCGAATGCCTTCACGAAGCATGCGGCTGACATCGCACTCGTGAGGGCGAAGAGGGAGAGGATTACCAGGATTAAAAGCCGCATATATGCTCCGACCTCCTGGAACGAGTAGATCAGTGATTCGAATATCATCAGTTCCCCGGCGAAACAGCATAGAGGGGGAATTGCAGATATCGCGATCGCCCCGACAAAAAAGATGAGACCTGTCTTCGGCATTCTTTTTATGAGCCCTCCCATCTCGTCGATATCTCTCGTATGAACGGAATGAACCACGGACCCGGCTGTCATGAACAGGAGCGACTTGACGATTCCATGGCTGAATGCATGGAAGATGGCTCCTGCAAGTGCGAGCATCCCGAGAAATTCATAGGAGGAGGCGGTAAAGAGGACGAACAATCCGATTCCGAGGAATATGATCCCGATATTTTCGATGCTGCTGTATGCCAGAAGTGCTTTTATATCGGATTCCTTCATCGCGTACATGACTCCGAGAACGGCGGAAAGCAGGCCGAGCACGATTATTACTCCGCCCCACCAGATCTCGATTTCAGTGATGTCAAGGAGAATTCTCAGGAGACCGTAGACCGCAATATTCAGCATTACGCCGGACATCAGTGCGGATATTGCCGAAGGTGCAGCCGGGTGTGCATACGGAAGCCATTTGTGCAGCGGTATCACACCGGCCTTTATCGAAAAACCGACCAGAAGAAGGCAGAAGATCAGGCTACCGGGATCTCCCGATACGGGAGCGATCCCGCTGAAGGTATAACTCCCCGATTCACTTACCAGCGCCAGGAACCCGGAAATTATGAACACGGTCGAAAGCTGGGTCATAGCAAAATAATACATCCCGGCCCTCTGCGTTTTTTTGTCCTCGTATTCGAACATTACAAGAAGAAACGAGGATACCGCCATGAGCTCCCAGCTGAGTATGAACCCGACGATGTCCCTCGATATGAGGACCAGCGCCATGGATATTATGAATCCGTACATCAGGGCGTTTCGCGTACTGATGCGGTTTTGAAGATTCTTATTTTCTCCTGCTCCCAGGTCGCCGAGTATATAGAGAGATACTGCGCACGACACAATTCCAAGCAGGAGAAGGAAAATTCCCGACAGTCTGTCTATCCCGAAATACAGGTCGAGTCCCGGAGCAAGCGGATAAGTGCCGAGAATAATCTCCCTGTCTCCTGCAAAAGCCAGAAAAGACCCCGATGCAGTCAGCAGCGAACCGCAGATCCCCGTGAATGAGGAGAATTTGTTTAATGACTCTTTGCCTTCTCCGGCGAATGTTGCGATAGTCGCAGAGACACAGGCCAAAGCCAGAAAAGCCAGACCTGTGATTATTAATTCCGATTCCATCTTTTATGATCCCCTGAAAATACTCCCCTGCATTATGCCGGGATAATGAGCATGATATAATATAATTTTCTCAAGTGTTGTACTGAAAAAAATCCGGCTGAATATGGTGTCTCATCCCTGATGTTTGTTAAGAATAATTACTGTCGGATACGCCGGTTAATTTAAAAATATTGCTGAAAAGTAGATTATTTCTGTCACAAGATAAATCTATTTGAGACAGGTGTTGTGTACTGTCGAAAGGGCCAGTCTTGTGAAATTAATTTTCTCCCGGACGAATGACGCGCACTAAAAAATAAAAGATCTTTCCCGTTCGGCAGCCCTAAAAGATATAATAATATTTTAATCTTTTACTTTTGAAATTTAGGCATCCTGTTCGGCCCCTATAATTTTTCAGGGATTATATAGTGATACCATTTTTCTAATTTTGAAGTCCCGTTATTTTATGTTTATTCCGGACGTGATTTGGAAACAGATCTCCCTTTTATTAGGCACAATTGCATATCACTATGGTATTCATAGGCGTGTTGCCAATATGCGTGCCAGATGAAAAGGTATCTTATATAACTTAACTTTTAAATTTTGTAAATTAGAATTAAAATCAAAACTCTTCAAAAAAAGGCATTTTTTGGAAATAAATCGCATTTTTCACGTAAAAATTTAAAAAGATTTATATATGGAGATTTTATGAATTTTAATTGCCTATATTTGTTCATGGGTTTCACGAAGCAGATAAAGGCATTTAGAGGTTGTATAGTATGGTATTTCATGCCCCTGTTACTATTGTAGCTAAAACTGGAGATGCAGGCAAGTATAAAGTAGGCCTGCCTGCATGGAATATGCTCCTCCGCGGATTCATGGCCGGAGCATATATCGCAATAGGAGGTGCCCTGGCGACAGTCTGTTCGACGGGAGTCTCGGCAACGCTTGGTGCGGGTATTGCAAAACTTGTTTTGGGTGCTGTCTTCCCTGTCGGGCTTATTATCATCGTTCTTACCGGTGCTGAACTCTTTACCGGAGATGCGATGTTTGCCCCGATGGCAGCTTTCATCCATAAGGTGAGCTGGGCTTCTGTCCTGAATTTGTGGGTCTGGGTTTATATCGGAAACCTGATCGGATCGCTGGTCTACGCGTTCTTCATGGCCTACGGCCCGCTCACAAGCTGGTCTGGAAGCACGGGTACGGCAACTGTTTTCGGCTTAACGGCCGTCAATATTGCTGTCGGAAAAGTATCTTATGCAGGTTTCTTCGGGATGTTCTCTGCATTCCTAAAGGCGATCTGTTGTAACTGGCTCGTTAACCTCGCAATTCTTCTTGGAATTTGTGCGGACGATGCGATCGGCAAGATTGTCGGAATATGGTTCCCGATCATGGCTTTCGTATCGTCAGGATTCGAGCACTGTGTAGCGAACATGTACTTCATCCCTGCAGGGATAATGACCGCCCCCTACCTTACGGCCGATCAGGCTGCTTCAATAGGTCTTGCAAAAATCCAGGGCCTTAACTGGGTCACGATGTGGACTAACAACATCATCATCGTAACCATAGGAAACATCGTAGGCGGACTGTTCTTCGTAGGAGTCCTGTATTACTACGCATTCAAGAAAGAGATTGAAGCGAGCAAATAATTAGGTTTCAGAATAAATACTGATTCAGATGAAAATCAAAGGGACGCGGGTGAGGATCTCTTTCGTCAGCCTGATTGTGGCTGCAATCCTCATCTTTCTTCTTGCCCTTTACTTTGTGGCAAGCAGGGATTATTTCGTTTTAATATGGGGCATTGTCTCCATCATTATTCTGGTTCTGATCCCGATCGGACTGAACCATATGAGCCAGAGCCAGTACGCAGGGCTCGAACCCATATACGAGGCCGAGGCGAAAAACACGAAGATAAAGATGATCAACCCTTCGTCGATCGGAAATGTAGTGAGGATAGAGGGCGTGGTTGAAAGAGCGTTGTTCAAATTCCTGAACCGGCCGCAGTATGTTGTTGCCGACAGGACCGGCGAGATATCTGTAAAGATGTTCACTTCACCGAAAGAAGATGTCGATGCCGAGGACTATGTCGAAGTATATGGCCAGGTCATAAGGCGTTATGTCCTTGTCGGAGATCCCGTAATCAATGCGGTAATCATACGTAAAACGGATCGCAAAAAGAAGCCGGAGTGACTTCCGGTTAATTTGTATCAGTTTAAATTACTTCAATGCAATTTTAATTATTAATTATGGTTTCTTCAGTATTGCAGGATCTCTCTGCCAAAAAAAAGATTTGGGTCGTAGTGCCCCTGGTCTCTTTTGCCGGCATCATTATCGGTTTTATCTTTAATGAAAATCCGGTTCTGGGATATCTCGGTGTTGCAGGATGCATCATATCTTCATTCATTCTCGGAGGAATGGCTTTCGTCAACGAGAAGAAAGATATCGTGGCTCTTCTTGCACCCTTGTACGCCGTCATAATATTCAATCCGTGGAGTGAATACAACACCGGTTATTTGATGCAGATACTTTATTCCCTGACGATTTTGGTTGTAACCGTGAGGTTCGTATTGAGATTTCAATCTGAGTGACACTATTGCATATCAAATAAGTAGTGCAGTAAAGCCGCGCAAATACAAATCACGGGGAATTTGGGGCTTAATTCTCTTTTTAAGTCACTACAATACAGTTCTGTTAATGATATTGAATTTACAAACAAAAAATGTAAACTTGTTTAAAAATTGTCAAAATTATTAACAAAAGCTAAAAAATCGAAATTCATTCGATTTTCATAAGTTCATTTAACAATGTTTATAAGCAATTTTTTTTCAAAACTCTATTGTAGAGAGGTACAAATGACTATGGATTTCAAGTATGTCCCGACCACCTGCCCCTACTGTGGTACGGGATGTTCATTCAACCTGGTAGTCGTTGACGGAAAAGTAGTAGGAACGGCCCCGTTCCAGCGCTCTCCCGTCAACGAGGGCAGGGTATGCCCGAAAGGGTCATATGCCCATGAATTTGTAAATGCCCCGGACCGGCTTAAAACGCCTATGATCAAGAAAGACGGCAAATTTGTCGAAGCTTCCTGGGATGAGGCACTTGATCTCGTTGCTGAGAAATTTGCACAGTACAAGGGGGAGCAGTCATCTGTGATATGCTGTGCACGTGCATCCAACGAGGACAATTATGCACTCCAGAAGTTCGGGCGCTGTGTTATGCAGACTCCTAACATCGATCACTGTGCAAGGCTCTGCCATGCATCGACGGTTGCGGGACTCGCCCAGATCTTCGGATCGGGAGCTATGACGAATTCGGTCTCGGATCTCGCCGATACGAACTGTGCGTTCATCATAGGCAGCAACAACTTCGAAGCCCACCCGCTTGCAGGACGCAGGCTGATGCAGGCAAAGAAGAAGGGAGCAAAGATTATCGTCTGCGATCCACGCAGAACTCCCACCGCCAAGCAGGCTCATCTTCACATCCAGCACTACTCCGGAACCGATATCGCCCTCCTGAACGGTATGATGCAGTATATCATCCAGAACGGCTGGGAGAACAAGGACTTCATCGAGAAGAGAACCGTCGGGTATGAAGAGTTCAAGAAGAACGTCATGCAGGAGAAGTACAGCCTTGAGAACGTCTCGAAGATCACCGGCGTTCCGGTCGAAGACATAAAGACTGCATGCCAGTGGATACACGAAGCGGAGAAGACAACAGCAGTATACACGCTTGGTATCACACAGCACACCGTCGGCGTCGACAACGTCCGTTCTGTCGGTTTCCTCCAGATGCTCACAGGAAACATGGGCAAACCCGGCACAGGTGTCAACCCTCTGAGAGGACAGAACAATGTCCAGGGCGCCTGTGATATGGGTGCACTCCCGAACGTATTTCCCGGTTACCAGAAGGTTACCGACGAGGCAGCCGTAAAGAAGTTCGAGGATGCATGGGGCTGCAAGATGCCGGCAAAGATCGGTCTTACGATCCCCGAAATGCTCGACACATTCGCGGACGAACCCGAGAAGCTGAAATGCCTGTATCTTATGGGTGAGAACCCGATCATCTCAGATCCGGATATCGCACACGTCGACAAGGCACTGAAGAACATCGAGTTCCTCGTTGTCCAGGATATCTTCCTGACAGAGACGGCAGAATACGCCGATGTCGTTCTTCCTGCGGTCTGCTATGCCGAAAAGGACGGCACGCAGACGAACACGGAGCGCCGCGTTCAGCGCTGGAGGAAGGCCCAGGACGGTCCCGGCGAGTCGAAGTATGACTGGCAGATCATCGCAGAGCTCGCCGCCAAGATGGGAATGGGCGACAAGTTCCCGTGGCAGAATGCATCCGAGGTCTTCGACGAAATGGCCGCACTTACGCCCCAGTACTGCGGTATGAACTACGAGCGTATCGAGAAGGAAGGTCTCCAGTGGCCCTGTCCGACATGCGACCACCCCGGAACCAAGGTTCTCCACTGCGAGACATTCAACGGCATGCCCGAAGGAAAGTCGGTATTCGCACCGATCGAACACAGGCCCCCGGCCGAGCAGACGGACGCCGATTACCCGTTCATCCTGACTACAGGAGCAACAATCTGGCACTGGCCGTCCGGAACGATGACACGCAGGAGCGAAAGTCTGAACAGGGACTGCCCGACAGGATGGATCGAGATAAACGAAGAGGATGCGGCAGAGATGGGCATCGAGACCGGTGACATTGTCACTGCATACTCCCGCAGGGGAGAGGTCGACGTGCCTGCAAGAAAGACGCCGGATATCAAGAAGGGTGTCATGTTCATGCCGTTCCACTTCTGGGAATGCAGGGCGAACTGGATTACCAACACACCGTATGACCCTGTCTCGAAGACACCGGAGTACAAGGCCTGTGCTATAAATGTTAAGAAGAAGGAGGCCTGAAGATGGCAGCAAAAGGCGATATGATATATGCATGGGCTTCAAACCCAGAATGCCTGAAGAGCGGCGAATGCGGAGGAGCGGTTACATCGCTCCTGAAGTACGCACTTGAAAGCAAGATGGTCGACGGTGTCCTTACAGTTGCAAAAGGTGTCGATCTCTACGATGCAAAGCCCGTGTTCATCACCGACCCCGAGGACATTGCAAAGGCGGCAGGTTCGCTTCACTGCGGAACTCTCCTCCTCCCGAAGCTCATAAAGAAGTACTTCAACGGTGCACGCGACATGAAGATCGCGATCACGCTCAAGGGCTGTGATGCAAAGGCGATGTACGAGCTTGCAAAGAGGCAGCAGATCAATCTCGACAATGTTATCATGATCGGTCTGAACTGCGGTGGATCGGTCGCCCCCGGTGTAGGACGAAGGATGATCGCAGAGAAGTACGACGTCGACCCCGACACCGTACACAAGGAAGAGATCGACAAAGGCAAGTTCATCATCGAGTATGAAGGCGGCGAGAAGGGAATCTCGATCGACGAGCTCGAAGAGGAAGGATTTGGCCGTCGTTCCAACTGCCAGCGCTGTAAGACGAAAGTCCCCCGCCAGTGCGATCTTGCATGCGGTAACTGGGGAGTTATCGGGGACAAGGCCGGAAAGGCGACATTCGTCGAGATTTGCTCCGACAAGGGTGCGGATCTTGTTACGAAAGCGAAGAGTGCAGGTGCAATCGAGACTGCAGCTCCGAACCCCGCGGGAATCGACATCCGTGCAAAGATCGAGAACTCGATGTATAAACTCGCCGACAAGTCTAGGGCGAAGCAGTTCGGAGAGCTTGGAGAAGGCAAGGAGCGCCTGGACTATATCATGTCCGAGACCTCCCGCTGTATCAAGTGCTACCAGTGTATAGAGAACTGCCCGATCTGCTACTGCGTGGAATGTTCGACCAGGAAGCCTCATCTTGTTCCGCCGGGACAGGTTCCGCCGCCCTTCATGTTCCACCTGATTCGCTACACACACATTGCCGACTCATGTATAAACTGCGGGCAGTGCGAAGAGCTCTGTGCGATGGATATCCCCAACGCTCTCTTCATGCACGCAATCCAGCTTGAGATGCAGGATATGTTCGGCTACGAACCTGGTGTCAACATGGATCTTCCTGTGCTTGCACTTGTTGAGGAGCCGGCCGAAAGGAAGCGCCTTAACGACACAGGTACCGACCAGATCTTCGACATCTTCGGGCAGAAAGAATAAACTAAATATAACTACCTGAAGATCCTCCACAACTTTTTCAGGTAAACCTCAGAACACGAAAACTCAGGACAAAGGCTCATAATAAAGCGAAGGAGGAAAGGGAAACCACCTTCTCTTTTTTACCCAAATTTAGGATTGTTTTTTCTTTGAATTTTGTTTTGATTTTTGAAATTCTTGAATGGGGTGTTAAAACAGACGTTATACAAGGGAGGGGGAGGTATCCCCCTCCCTGTGACCCTCCCTCTCATGACGATAGGTCGCCGTCGGGATGGGCAAGCATCCCTCCGGCTCCAGGTCTTTTCCCGACTTGTTTTTTTAAATTCTTTGCGACTCAGATCACTGGTTCATAATTATGACTTTTTTCCCCGGCCGAGGTTACCCGAAAGGGTAGCGTCCAGGCCGGGCTATCGCGATAGCGCAAGCCCTGAGGTCAGGGCGTGTTCACGGAGCGGATGCGGAGCGAACTGCGCAAAGGTTGCCTCCAGAAAAAAATCACCGAGTAAAAAATCTTGAATTGATAAAAAAGAATCCAAATTACTTATTCATCCTCTTTGTATAAGCCCGCATGATATCAGTAGATGTAATGAATCCTTCCAGTTTCTCAGGATCGTTGTCGTCCACTACAGGAAGGTGGTGAATTGCGTTGGACATCATGACGGACAGGGCTTTTTCAAGAGAGGAACCGGCGTTGATGGTTATTAGTTCCTTAACCATGATCTCCCCGATCTCGACATCTTCTGAATTGTCCATCTCCTTCCGGATATTTCTCATGGTAACTATTCCCACGAGTTTTCCGTCTTCAATAACAGGAAAGCCCGTGTGGAGACTTTCGTCCATAATCTTAATGACCTCTTTTGCCGAGTCCGACGGACTGATGCAGATTAGATCTTCCTTTTTAGTCATGGCCTCCCTTGCAGTGATGTCTTCAAGAATCTCGACATTGTATTCGCCCCTGTGGGCACCGGATTGTGCCTTTGTCGGGACCTGCTCCCTGAATATCGTGCTGTCTCCGGTGAGTATGGTGGAGATCGCGACAGCACCCATCGCAGGAACAAGGAGCGAGAAGTCGCCGCTCATCTCGACTACCATTATCATCACCGCTATCGGTGCATTGGATATGCCGCCGAAGAGAGAGATCATTCCAACAATCACGAATGCTGGAACCGTTGCAAGCGGTATGATCTCCGGGATAAAGAAATGGAACAGCATTCCCAGAGCCCCGCCGACTGCTCCCCCTATAACAAGTCCGGGGGCGAACACACCGCCGCTCCCGCCTGATCCTATTGTAAGCGATGTCGTAATGATTTTGATGAACGGCAGGAGGAGAAGCACGGTCAGGGGCAGCATATTGTATACCGAAAGCTGGATGAAGCCGTAACCTGCACCGAGACCTCCGAGAGCCGCAATCATGGTATCATGGGAGATGTGTGCAAGTGCGATAACGAAAAGCCCGATAATTACTGCGCCCGCGAGCGGTTTGAAATGATTGGGGATATGATGTTTTGTAAAAAATCCTGAAAAAAGATCTTTTGTGGAATAGAATGTTTTGATATAGAGAAGGCCGAATGCAGAGCAAAACACTCCCAGAACAAGGAAGAACGGGATCTGTGTCACGTTCCACGAAATTTCGGCACCTGAAAATATCGGGTCGTATCCTTCGAAGTAACCGAATATCGAATAGCCTATTATCGAAGCAAGGAAAGCCGGAACGACCGCTTCAGATTCGAAATCACGGTAATAGAGAATCTCTGCGGCGAGCAGTGCGCCGCCGAGCGGAGCCTTGAAGATCGTTGCGATTCCTGCACCTATACCGGTTGCGATCGCGATTCTTCTTTCGTGTTCGGACAACTTGAAGACGTCGCTCATCACCGACCCGAATCCCGCGGAGATCTGTGCGGTCGGCCCTTCCCTGCCTGCACTTCCTCCGGTGGATATCGTAAGAATCGAAGAGACTGCCTTTACGATAACAACCCGGGGGCGGATTCTTCCTTCCTTGTGGAATGCACGTATTGCCGCATCCGTCCCGTGGCCTTCTGCTTCGGGTGCAAAAGTGTATACAAGAAGCCCGGAGAGAAGTGCACCGAAGGATATTACGGGAAGAATAAGCCAGATGTTGACAGGCGGAGTCCACCCGGCGATCTGGGCGGCGGTCTGGCCCTCCCTCGGGACTGTGTAATTGACAATCCAGTCCATGAAGAATAGTGAACCGTATTTAAGTCCCCAGAAGAAAAACAGGGCTCCGAACCCGGAGATCAGGCCGATCATTATGCCGAGAAGCATAGTCTTTTTAAAATAGCTTGTATCCCCGGTGAAGTACCTCATTTTATATATTTTTGGGTGTGGAAATGGTTTAAATTTTCTTTTTTACTTCGGAAAAATTTGCAGAAATCAGAATCCGATTTTCTCCGGAGTGGGGGATTTGGGTGTTTTCTTATTAAGGGATGCTACATATGTTTCGAATTTGTGAATTTTGGTGCTGACCGGGAACGGGATCTTCGGCGAACTTATGATCGCCTCACCTGTATCGAGCGTCTGGATCTCGGTATCCATCTCCGAGAGATCCTGTTTTGCACTCGCCGAGACTATCTGCCTGTCGTTTCTGTCTCCAAGCCCCATGATTACGAATGTATTGAGCTGGGCGAGCACCTTGGGATCGATATTCTTCGGCTGCTGGGTGATAACACAAAGTCCGATACCGAATTTACGGCCCTCCATTGCACATTCTCTGAAGATCTGTGTTTTTCCCGCTCCGGACCCGAGGACTCTCTGTGCCTCCTCTATAGTAATGAGGACATTCTCTATATCGTCCGAACCCGTGTCCGTGAATTTCTCTTCGTTCTGGTGAATTCTTAGAAGTTTTCTTGTGATTATCGAGAGTACGAGGAGCTCGCTCTGTTCGTTCATCCCGGGGATGTCGATCAGGACGACTTTCCTGTTGTGGAGTGCGGTGACTATTTCGTCAATTGCAGAGGTCCTTTGCTTCAGGAACTTCGAGTTTCTACTGACGAGAGATACTACTCTTCTCTGGATGACTTCAAGTGTGCTCGGGCTGAAGTTCCTGACTCTTGATGCCATATGGGTGTGGGGCCCTGTGTAAGTCTCGGGAACCTGCGGGTCGAACTCCGAGAAATCGGTATTCATGAAGAAGTCAATCAGATTTCCGCCGTCGAGATCGTCGAGGATCTCTACAAGCTCTCTTTGGGCCTGCGAATGTTCGTAGAGAAGGAAGAGATCGGACGCCCTGAAATCGTCGTAAGAGAGAGTAAGCCTGTTCAGGCTGTATCTTTTAATGTTCAGATCGCTTATCGTGAATACGGTCAGGCCGTCTCTTCCATTGCTGTAATTAAGAAGGCCCGTTACCTTATCGCCTGTCGAAGACCTTCCGCCGGCAACATATTCACCGTGGGGATCGACCATGAGCAGGCCGAATTTTCTCTCCTTCATGCAGGATGCACAGAAGGTCTTCATGAAGTTGCTCTTTCCCATTCCCGTTGTGGCGAAAACCCCCATGTGCTGCGGCAGGATTGAACTGTGCAGGGAGACAGGAACGTCCTTCAGGACTTCCTGCCCGGTTCGCATCATGCCTACCTCGATGTCGCCCATCACAGATTTCAGGAACCTGAAGTCCTCGTCGTCGGGCTTTGAGACTTCCGAGAACTTGGTCGGGATAGTTCTGGCCTTCCTGAAGGTTCCTTCTGATCCAATGCTCTTATCAATGCACCCGAGGGGTGTGGCTTCCGCGGTGATGTATACGTCCTCGCCGAGATTGTAGAAGTGATTCGTGTGAGGCCTCGTGTCCCACTTGGAATCCGCGAAGTTGCTGTCATGAAGGAGGTCGGTTATCTTTGCAAAGAAGACGAGGTCCTTTTCGCTGTCCGTTATTTTGAGGATGTCGCCCACGAATATCATTTCATTGTGCGGAACAGTGAACCTGTAGGAGAGCACGCTGTTTCCGACAAGCCTGTACTTGGAATAGTCGTTCGTTTCAATATCTTGCAAATTCATCGTGAAGGTCTCCGAAGAGCTGGTTGTATCTTGTCCGGTCTATGCCGTTTTCGTCGATCCTGCCGATAACATCCTGCCTGATGATATCGGTTATCTCCTGCGTGATGCAGCATCCCCTGTGCGCCTCCATTAGAGGATATGGGTAACCCGGGATTCTCCCGTCGCCTGAATACTCAGCACAGGCGGAAAGAGCCGCTTCTGCGTACGCATTGTCGGCGTATTTCGGGATTTCGGCCTTCAATACGATCCCGGATGCGGGATGCAGCTTTATAATGTAGGTCTTGCCCCTGTGCCATTGTTCGTGCCTCTTCTGGTCGGTGATTCCTTTGGGAATCTCGATAAACCACGGGGGTTTGATCCCGAATTCGGATGCCGCTGCATTTATTGCGATGTCGAGGGGAAATCCGTTCCATGTCAGTGAATTTCTCTTCGAAACAGAAACAAGATAAATCCCCAAGTTTCCACAGTCTCGTACGATGTCCGCAAGGATAGGATTATGGCTGGCATGGCTGGTCCTGAGGCTTCCGTCAAGCAGCAGGCAGTCGCCGGGTTTCAGTTTTTCCAGCGTTTCCTTTGCAGTCCAGTATTCGAGAGTGTCCCTGAATACCGAGGCTGCTCTTGATGGGTCGTCGTCGATCGGATTCTCAGGCTCAGTCCCGAAACATTCCATATAGAGACGCCTGTATTCATCAGAAGCATGGAGCTTTGAGATCCTTGGAAGCCTAAGGGGAGTCGTTTTTGTAAAGAGCCGTTCTCCTCCCCTGAATGCGACCGAGACTGCACGTATTGCAACGACTGAAAAGGAACCGGATTCAAGAATCATGGCATTGCTTCCGTCGACTGCCGCAACGGTGGAATCAAACCTTTTTGCAGGGTTCCTGAAGTCTTCTGGATTTATCGGTGAATCGTCAATAATCCTCTTCAGGGGTTCGCCCGAGCAGATCCCGTTGATGTACCCGGCGACTGAGTCGAGATCGTCCCTGTATAGTTTGTTGTTCCTCAATCCGACACCTCGATTACCTCGCTACTCCAGTCGTCTTTTATCTTTACAAGGAGCGAAGTCGAGAACTCCCCCTGGATATCGCCGATATGGGATATCAGGAAGATCTGCGGGAAGTGCGACTCCTGTGTCCTTAGAGCAGATATCAGGTTGCTGCGCCGCTCCTCGTCCTGGCTGCCGAAGATCTCGTCGAAGATCATAAACGTACCTCCGTTCATGTGATGCATATCTGCAAGATACCTGCTCAGTGCGATCCTGAGTGCGATTGCGATATCGTCCTGCTCTCCCCCGGAGAATCTTCTTGCTGGGAAGTTCTCGCCGAGGTCATTTACGAGGATATCGAAATTTTCATCGATGAGGACGTTTTCGTACCTGCCGCCGGTGATCTCCGAGAGGACCTGTCCGACTTCCCCCTCGATCTTTGCCCTGATAACATTCAGGAGGTATACTATATACTCCTTCATGAGGCCGCGTGTCTTTTCGAAAACGACCATTCTCTCCTGGAGTTCCGAATATCTCTTCTTTCTCTCATTAATATCGGCAGTTTCTTTCTCCAGTCGTTCGAGATCCTCCCTGAGATGCCTTATATTGCTCTCAAGCCCGGCCGCTTCAATCTTCTTTCCGCTGATCTTTTTCCTGCATTCCTCAACATCCGAGAGTGCGGATTTAACAATCTCCTCAGAGATCTCCATTGATTTCAGAGTTGCTTCAGTCGTGGTGAACTTTTTGGAGTTGAGATTCATTTCTTCTTCCAGTTTACCGATCTCGTCTTTCAGCGAAGGAATCTGGTCGATCTTCGGTTTAAGTTCGAGGTATCTCTGGTGGAGAGCTTCAGCTTCTTCAAAGGCGATTTCAACAGCCCGGTATTTCTCAGGATCAAACCTGAGTTCTGAGAGCTTTTTCTTTTCGTCTTCGATCTTCTGGGAGATATCCGAGATCTTTCCTTCGGTATCGGCCTTGCGGGAAGAGAGAGACTGCTCGTCCTTCAGTCTTATCTCAATATCACGGTATTCAAAAAAGATCCCGTCCAGCGATTTTATCGATCTCTCCAGCTCCCTGATTGCTGAATCAGAAAAAGACATCCTGACGATCTCTTCGTTTAACTTGCTCTCATTCCCGATTGTCTCTTCGACCTTCAGGTAGAGTTCTTGTCTCTTTTTCTTATTTGCCTCAAGCACGGAGATAATCCCGAGGGATTCTCTCCTGACCGATTTCAGTCTGTCAAGCTCATGAAGTGCCTTTTCGTGATCAGCTTTAATCCCCAAGATCTTGCTTTTCAGTTCCGCGGATTCGTTTTCATTCGATTCGATCCCGGCCTTCAGCGAATCTTCGAGAATCCTATATTGATCGCCGAGCCTCCTCTTGCAGGTAGGACACTCGCCGTCCTCCCCGAGTGCGATAATCTCATCAAGCTCCTTCGAGAGCTTTTTCTTCTCGCGATCCAGGGTTTTAACCGATTCCGTAAGTTTGATCGATTCACCCGCCAGTTTCTTCTCCCCGTCTTCGAGTTCCTCGATCTTTGAATCAAGTTCGCCGGAATATCCGATCTCTTTCAGCCTTTCTTCGGCGCTTTCGATCTCATTCCTTAATGATTCCGCCTGCTTCGTATAGTGCTTTAACTGCTCCCGGAATTTGATCCTCCCGTTCTCAAGCCGCCTGAATTCATCTTCGCATTTTTTCAGCCTGTCATATTCTTCAATGAGCTTGTTCCGCTTCAAAATTTCGGGATGAATCTCGTCGTGCCACTTTTTGTCAACGGATAACGATTCGATCTTTTCGTTTATCTCATCCAGCCCCGATTTTTCCGAATTCAGTTTATATTCGAGATTTTCAATCAGAGAGGAGATCTTCAGGTGAGCCTTTTCTTTCTCCTTGTATTCGTTGTATTTGCTTTTTACAACGGGATAGTTCTTTTCGGAGGCTGATGGCTTCTCGAACTCTGGAAGCATCTTTTCATATTCAGCCAGTTTTTTGCCGAATGCTGATCTATATTCAGACTTCTGTCTGTTCGCTTCCCTGAGAAGATCGATATCCTTTTCGAGCTCCCTGTATTCTTTCCATTTTTCAGAGAGATAATCTGCTTTTTTCTTAAGCTCTGTCTCGTCCCCTTCGAGTTCTTTGATCTTGTTGAAAATTAGATTCAGGTTTCCTTCGGCTTGCTTCATCTCCGCTGCCGCGGCATCGATCTTCTCCGGGAGATTTTCTTTCTCCTTCTCTTCCAGATAGCTCCCGAGACCTGCCATGCTAGTCCTGCATTCGTCGACGAGCGTCTTTATCCTCGCGTCCGCCTCTTTCTTCAGGAAATCGATGCCGAGCATCTTCATGAACCATTTCTGCCTTTCCGCGGGAGAATCGTCAAGAAGAGAGCTGAGATCCTTCTGGCCGGCATAGATTGTGTTCTTGAAATCCGAAGCAGCCATGCCGACGATCCTCTCGATCTCTGTCTCGACCTGGCTGACCCCGTCGGCAAGGAGGACGTCGTTAATTTTCAGCTGGGCCTCGTGCTGGGTCGTGGAGGGAGTTTTTCTGTACCAGCGGGTAATGGTGTAGTTGTTCCCGTCTTTTTGGAAGTCAAGCGAGACAGAGCATTTATCCTTGCTGTTTGAACCGGAACTGTTGATGAAATCTCCTTCGATCCCGGCCCGAACACCATATAATGCAAAGAGAATTCCCTGAACTATCGTGCTCTTTCCCGAGCCGTTATTGCCGATGATCCCCGTGATCCCGTCATTAAAATTTATCGTCTCGTCGGAGTAGCGCTTGAAATTTTTAAACTCTATTCTCTCAAGGATCAACTAATCCGCCTCCCTGTGTTTTTCGAGCACCGTTTTGAATATCCCCGTGCCGGTCTTTATGACCTCCTCTTCAAGACATCCTTCGAGCCCCTGAATGCTTACAAATTTCCTGAACTCATCCACATAGTCAACAGATGAAGGATCTTCGGCTTCAAAACCCCTGTTTACCGGATCTATCGTATCGGTCGTAATCCTGAGATTGAGAACCCGGTCCTTGATCGCTGTCATCTCCTCCCTGTTGAGATTTCTCATCTTCTCCCGGAGAACGTTCTCAAGCCTGACCTGACAGATGGTTCCTGCGGGGTTTTCCATCCTGTCGATTATCGATGCGATCTTTTCTGTGATCTCCGACGGTGTCAGGGTGCCGCAGTCGATCTTCCCCAGGTTCGCCATCGGGGTGTTGGGAAGCATGAGCGGGACAACTTCACCCGATTCCGTGTCGACGACAAGGCCGCCCTTCGTATCGATTATCTCGTTGTATGAACAGTATTCGATCGAACCCGAGTACCATGCGTTTTCAGCCACCTGCTTCTGCCCGTGGAAATGACCGAGGGCGATATAGTTGAAATCCTCCGAGAGCATCGTCGAATCGATCTCGTGTTCTGCAACTGTCCTGAGGCGGTAGTCCCGGAGGGTGGTGGCGAGGCCGTGAGTCACCATGACATTACATGTACCCGGGCTGATCTCGATCTCGTTGAAAGCATCCCGGTATTGAGATGCATTCAGCATATTCGGGATCAGGTGGAATGTGGTGTCGCCGACCTCCATCTTTTCATAACTGTATTTGTATGCACAGTGAACCTCCGCCCTATGATATTTGAGCACTTCGAAAGGAGAGGGAGTGTAACGGGTCTTCGGCATGCTGTGGTTGCCGGAGATAAGAATGAGTGGAATTCCGGCCTCTTCAAGTATATTGAGTGCGGACATCACCGTGATGTATGCATTTGTCCGCGGCTTGACCCTGTCGAAGAGATCGCCTGCATGAACGACCGCATCCGGCTTCTGCCTGACAACAATCTTAATTGATTCGAGGAAGTTGTCGTAGACCAGTTTCTCGCGAAGATTCATCCCGCTATCCGGGTCGATCCTGTTGAATCCCGCAAGTCCCAGGTGTGTATCGGCGATGTGGACGATCTTCATCTTGAATATCCTGATATCTTATTTCTGCTGCATCCGCTTATTATTTTCATTGTCGTTCTGGTTTAATTATAACCGGTTGCCGGGAGAGGTGAAAGTGAATCCGGCTGGTTTAAGATAATTATTTCCCGATTCAGTTATACAATATCGGAATGAAATTGTATAGGTGATTTGATGTCCCGGAGAGGAGTGGATGCGATGTTTCAGGCCTTCTTCCTGCTGACTGATATCAGGGCGCTTTACCGGCTGACCGCCCCGACACATCAGCTCGACGAGACCCAGAAGGCAGAGGCCGCAAAGATAATTGAAAAGCTGAAGAAACAGGTAGGAATCCTTGAAGAAGAGGTGCTGAAGTGAAGTGCACAGGCTCAATAGAGGCGAGGGATGTCGAGGAGATGTATATCAACATCGACCCGATCCAGGCCGGCGGAAGGCTTACTCCCGAGGCGCATAAGGCGGTTATCGCATACGCGGACGGATATTCTGTCTGCGACAACTGCTTAAAACCATTCAGGCTGGACTATATCCAGAAGCCCCCGCTTGCACAGTTCCACGAGGACTGTGCGAAGTGGCTGAACATGGACCAGCTCCGGGTCGTCCCCGGCGCAAGAAGAGGTTTTCAGGCGGTCGCATCAAGCATGGTTTCAAAGGGCGATCCGGTTGTCCTCACCTCGCTCTCCCATTACACAGAGTTTGTATCTGTCGAGCAGTCAGGCGGAGTCCCTGTCGAGACCCCGCTCAGCGACGACAAACATATCACGGCAGATGCGGCGGCGCAGAAGATAGAGGATGTCATCGCAAAATTTGGGAGACCCCCCGCACTGATGTTTGTCGAGCATGTCGACTACCAGTACGGTCATATACACGATATCAAAGGAATAACGAAGGCGGCCCACCAATATGACGTTCCGGTACTCGTAAACGGAGCGTATACCGTGGGCATCATGCCTGTCGACGGAAAAGATCTTGGCGCCGACTTCCTCGTCGGGTCCGGCCACAAGAGCATGGCCGCTCCTGCACCCTCAGGAGTCCTTGCCGCAAAAGAGGAGTATGCCGACAAGGTGTTCAGGACAACACAGGCGAAAGGCGATGTGACCGGCAGGACTTTCGGTATAAAGGAGGTCGAGCTGATGGGCTGCACACTGATGGGAGTTACGGTTATGGGGCTCATCGCATCGTTCCCGGCTGTACAGGAGCGTGTCGAAAACTGGGACAAGGAGGTCGAGCACAGCAGGATCGTTACCGACGCCCTGCTATCGATCGAAGGCACGGTCTGTTTAAGCGAGTGCCCGAGGGAGCACACGCTGACAAGAATCAATACGATAGAATCGTTCGATAAAGTAGCACAGACCCATAAAAAACGCGGATTCTTCCTCTCCGGCGACCTGAAGAAGAAAGGCATAACCGGGATGATCGCCGGATCGACAAGAGTTTGGAAGTATAACACGTTCGGGCTTACCGATAATCAAACCGAGTATCTTGCAAATGCCTTCCGGGATGTTGCGGAAGAGAACGGCCTTGTCGTGAACCGGGAATAATCCGGGAAAATAAATTTTTTTTAAAAAAAGAAAAAATGGCTTGTCGCTAATCTGTGTGGGCAAATAATTCCGAGATAGCCTACATCCTCAAATACGTTCAGATATAATTCAGGCAACCCCGGCACCGGCGGCCACAAGCCGCCGGACGGCCCCTGCCTAGGGGCCTTGCCTGAAGATAATCTTCTCACGGCACGCTCAGGAGACCGGCAAGGGTCCCCTGAGCTGTTGAATTTAGTTTTTTGGTATCATGAAATTTACCGCGTCTCGCCGCTCAGGGGATACTCGTCTATCCCCTGAGTGGCTATCGCCATTGAGAGGCCCCGAGGTCGGGGCCGATGTGTGGCTCGCGGCGAGGGGTTGTCAAAAATAGCGGAACTTACTTTTCATACCTACACAGATTAGCAAAGATCTAAAAGATTCACAAAAAAATAAAAAATTCAATCCAACAATTTTCCGTCTTTTGCTTTGTAAATTTTTTTACGCGGGATGCATTCTTCGATAAGTTCAGGAATTCCGAGCATCTCTTCATCCCCGATAACCTTCGCGAGGGTCGCAGCAATCGACGGGTGCGAGGGAACGACACCGCATGAAAGATCTCCCGCATTCTCCCTGAATGTTCCGATATTTCGTGCGATTTTTACTGTATCCTCCTTGTCGTACGTTATCAGCGGTTCGATCAATGCAAGACCCTCCGGAACAGCACTCCCGAGAATCCCAATGTTTGCGAGTGTCTGTGAGGCAACCTGCCCGATGCTGTTTCCTGTCACAAGGCCGAGGTACTTCCAGTCGAGTGCACACTTTCCCGCAAGCCTGAGCATGAATCTCTTGCATATGATGCATCGGTTCTTCAGGGCTTCCTTTGCAGACTTATCGGTCAGCCTGTCGAAAAAGGGTGTGATATCGATGAAAGCCGCTTCGACCGTGCTGCCCGGGTACCACCGTGAGAGGTTCTGCAGGTTTTCGAGAACCGCCCTGTTCGTATCCTTTCCGAAATAATCCCCGCCGTCGAAGTAAATGAATCCCGGTATGCATCCACGGCTCATCGCAAGCCATGCCGCCACAGGCGAATCTATTCCTGCTGAGAGAAGACAGAGCACCTTCCCCTGCGTCCCTACGGGAAGGCCGCCCGGTCCCGGGGTTCTGGTTTCATAGATGAATCCCCCGTTCGATCTTGCCTCGATGAAGATCTCATATTCGGGATTGTCCAGGTCGACCCTGAGGTCCCCTACCGCCTCGTATATGCACGAACCCGCCGATGCGGCAAGCTCCTGGCTGGTGAATCCCTTGATATTCGATCGCCTCGCCCTGACTGCAAACGACATGCCCGGCTTCAGGGTCCGCGATGCCACCATTGCCGCGGTCTTCTCTATGATTTCCCTGTCCGGCGGCGTGCATATGACAATACTCGTTCCCACTATCCCGAATATTCTTAGCAAGACGGAATTTATCGCATCCACGTCTTCTCCGTAAACAAAGATCCTGCCTCTTGTTATCGTTATCTCGTGGCAGATCTCCTCCGCGTCAAGGGCTCTCTTTATATTTGCCGTGAGGACGCCCACATAATGCCTCATGACTGGTTCGCTTTTTAGAAATAACTCCCCGTATCTTATCATTACGGCCCTTTTCATCTCTCAATATATACGGCCTGATCGTTATTATCTTTGCATCCATCCGGTGGGATACGATGGGATAAAAGCAAATATCTTTAATTCAGTGGTTGAAATCTTTAGTAACTATGGCAAAGAAAAAGAAGGACGATAAGCCGGAGCCGCAGTCGGTTCTGTATTACTTCTATACACAGGAAAGATGGGACAACTGGATGAAGACCCTCATGGAGATGGATTTTGAAGGCGATCCCGAGTCCGATGAGATGCCCGAGGGGCTTGCGTCTCTTGACAACTTTACCAAGGACCTCAATGTCTCGGTCTTAAAGATAGTAAAAATCTTCCAGAACAACGGTTTCGATTCAAAGACAGCCCTCGAGAAGATGAACGAAGTCGAAGAGATCATCATGGGCGAAGTCCCCGATAACGAGCTTACCGACATTATCCAGGGCGTCCAGATGAGATTCCTTGTCCTGTTCCTCTCGTGCAGGAAGTACATCAATGGTGAAATTCCGTCAGCAGAGATCAAGGACCTCGTAAAATCCGGCCGTGATGTGGGAGACGACGATCCTGAAAAAGCTCTTGAGATTGCAGCCGATATCGGTGCCCTAGTGCTTGACGGCGGTTCTTGCTGCGGCAAATATCTGCGCGGCGATGTTGATGAGCCGATCATGTTCGACGACTGGCTCATCGAGGTCGACGACATGGGCGAGGCGATGAAGACGCTCAGCAAGTTCGACGAGGAGTTCGGAGTCGGCATTTGATCGCATCGAAGGCGAAATTCAGGGGAGCGAAGAAGCTCCAGAATATTGTCGGGTTCCGTGTTCCCGAACTGGTATTCAAAGGGCCGTTTCTTGAGGCAGTCAGCGCCTGCATGAATTACCAGAAGCTCGACAAGAGGACAAGGGAACAGCTTATACATTTTTTTAAGGATTTTCTTGACTGCAAGTGCAGGCAAAACCCTCTGTGCGGGTGCCCGGAAAGAAAATTCGTGAAGATGATCGTCGAACTGCGGATCTCAGGACTGGATCACAGGCAGATAAGTGAGGTCATGCTCGACGAATACGGTATCGATATCGCGCCTGCAGATATACTGAGTTTTCTCGAAAGTTCTGTTCATATCCTCGAATCGATAAAAGATATATCGAAGATTGAGGGAAAAGAGGATCTTTCGGCAGAGACCGCACAGCTGATTGCATCCGTCTCGCACTGAGATCCCATTGCAGATCACGAAGTGTAGCTGTCGATCAGGTTGCCGTCTTCATCATACAGCCCGGCGGTGTCACCGGAATTGTTCCAGATATTTTCTCCCGAGTTCCAGTAATAGCTCTTTTCAGTGTTGCTTCCCGTTTTTGAATAGAGAGTTACGGTCTCCCCCGATTCCAGGATCGCGTCGGGAAATACATACGAATAGCTCGATCCTGAGTTCGTGATCCTCCAGTTTGTGATATCGACATCGCTCTCTCCAGTGTTCGTGATCGTCACCCACTCGTCATCGAGATTCAGGCCCGTGATCTCTACTGATCCCGAGCTGCACGCCTCGCAGGTTTCATTGTTCCCGGCAGTGTTGTAAAGGGTGTCGATCGTCCCTCCAATTCCTTTTGCTTCAGTATAAAATTTAGCATAAACAGGATAATGGTCCGAAACATCCTCTGTGAGGTCCTGGTCGAGATCGTATAATTCGTCGAACCTGATCACACCCGCATCTCCCGTGTAATATTTCTGGTAGTCGCCGAGAACGACGATCCTGTCGTAAGTACAGTCTGTCGATTTGGTCGTGGTATCGAGATCGTTTCCTATCAGCCACGAGTACTTCCCGGATCTCAGCGGGGAGGAGGCATCGTCTTCATCGAAGTACGAACAGTCGGCGTTGAAGTCGCCCATCAGGATCACCATCTCGTCTTCCGGGAGCACCTCCGTGCAGTACTCCGCGACATCGGTCAGGGCGTCGATCTCCTCTTCAGCCTCGTCGGGATCTGTGTGTATGGTTGCGAATGTCGCGATAAAATCCCCGTCAGTCGAACTGAAGGAGGCGATGAAAGGCTCCCTGTGGAAGGGGTCGGTTCCCGAAGGTTCAGGATATGTCCGGGGGGTAGATGAGAGATTCACTTTGGCTGTATTGTAGATATATGCATACTGCTCCTTTGACGAAGTCCTGCCGAGCCTCTCGCTGATTACATACTCGTATAAGGGATCTTTTTCATCCACTTTCTCCATCAGATCCTGTATCGCCGTTCCTGATGAGTCCCTGATCTCCTGGATTGCAACGATATCGTAACGGCAGATAATATCTGATAGAATATTCATCACTTCGTCGTTGGATGCCTTCGTAGTTCCGAACACCTGAACGTTGAATGCACCGACAGTTATCTCGTCCTTCTCTCCCGGGTAAAAGCCGTCAGGAAAGTATCCTTCCTCGTACGAGTACCCTGATATGACTACGATCAGAACGACAGCGACTCCTGCTGCAAGTTTGCCTTTACTTTTTTTGCTCTTTTTCTTCGGACCCTTCTTATTCGCCATTGTGAAGTAATTGATATTTATCGGATAAAAATCTGATTCCGGGTTATATTTTATATTTTAACAAACAGGGCTTTTTTTAGATACTTTTTTGGCAGGTCGGGACCTATATACTGGTATATAATACAAAATCTTTTTTTGATTATAGGAGGTTTTATGACAGAAAATACGTGTTTGAAGAGTGTTGCGGAGGTGAACAGGCAGTTTGATGCAGGACTCTCCGGCCTGGATGACGTAGAGAATAATTTCCCATTACTTGCGAATCAATACTATCTTTCGCTGATAGACTGGGACGACCCGGAAGATCCGATAAGAAAAATTATAATTCCCGATTCCGCCGAGATGGTGAAGTGGGGCTCGCTCGATCCGTCCATGGAGGCGAGAAATACGAAATCTCCCGGCCTTCAGCACAAATATCCGGCAACGGCTCTGATGCTGATAAGCGATAACTGCGGAGGGTTCTGCCGCTTCTGCTTCAGGAAAAGATTGTTCATAGAACCCGGCGATGAAAAGATCAGGGATCTTTCAAAGGATCTCGATTATATCCGGAGCCACCCGGAGATCTCAAACGTGCTTCTCTCGGGCGGTGACGCACTCACGGCGTCTACTTCCCGGCTGAATAAGATTCTATCCGCACTTTTTTCCATAAAACATATCAAATCCGTACGAATAGGTACGAAGATGCCGGCATACAACCCGTTTAGGATAATCGAAGACGAATCCCTGCATGAAATGGTCAGGGAGAACAGCAGGCCGGGAAAGATGCTCTATTTCATGACGCAGTTCAATCACCCGAGGGAGCTGACAAAAGAGGCGAAGGAATCACTGGATCTACTGAGGCTTTCAGGCGCATCTCTTGCAAACCAGACTCCGATTTTAAATGGTGTAAACAGCGATCCCGAAACACTCTCAGGGCTCTGCTCGAATCTTGCTGAAGCGGGGAATGTGCCTTATTATCTCTTCCAGTGCAGGCCTGCGGCAGGCAACAGGCATTTTACCGTTCCGGTGGAAAGCACATATGAAATATATGAAAAAGCGAAAAGAAGTCTCTCGGGGCTTGCGAAAAGAGCGAGATATGTAATGTCGCATGCCACAGGAAAGATCGAAGTGATCGGTATGGATCCTGAGAAGGTATATATGAAATATCACCAGGCAGCAAATCCCCATGAAATAGGAAAGGTGATGTCGTTTAAGAGAGATCCAAAGGCATTATGGTTCGATGATTATCTCTGAAGTTACTTTTTTTAATTAAATATAATCGTAGTGTTTCCTGAGGAAATCCCTGATCTTCTCGGATTCAAGCCATCTCTGGTCTATGAGGTTTACAAGTTTATCGATCGCGGCTACCTGTTCGAGGATCCTGGCTGAATGTTCGCAGTTGTCAATCTGCGTAAATCCGGAGATGATCTGGAGTGGGTTTCTGATTTCGTCATTTAATATTGCCAGCTGTTCGAGATTCTTCTCAATCTGCAGGAGCGTCTCTTTTTCATTCTGTTTCAGCCTGACAACATCAGAAATGTCTGAAAAGGTAGTTGCCACTTTGCCATATTCCGGACTGAATGCATTATACTGGAGGTGTTTTTTAATTGGAAATACGTACTTGGACGTACTGATCTGATCTCCTCCGAAACCAATGTCTCCCAGTTCCGAAATCCACTCCCGGGGCCAGTCGGGTATGACCTCAAGGATGGTTTTTCCAAGAATTTCTTCCTTTTTAAACCCGATAATCCGTTCAAAGGACGGATTGACATCCAGAACTTTCAAATCAAAGGTGTTTCCTACTTTATCGGTCATGCACTCATAGAGAACGAAACCGTTCATCATCGCGTTGAAGATCAGTTCATATTTTTTTTCTGATATTTTAAGTGCTTTTTCAGCGTTTTCGGCCCTGTACCTGCTTATTGCGATCTCTATTGTAGTACGCATGTCGTCGGGCCTGAACGGCTTGCCGAGATATCCGTATGGGGCGGCTTCGATTGCTTTTTTAAATGTCTCTTCATCGCTGAAGGCTGTTAAAAATATAATCGGGATATTGAGTTTTTTATGAATCTCTTTTGCTGCCTCTATTCCGTCGACCTTCCCTTCAAGGTGGATGTCCATCAGTATGATATCAGGTTTTTTATCGATGGCCATCATTATGGCGTTCTCCCCGCGGGTTACTTTTCCCACCACTTCGTAACCGAATGATTTCAGGGATTTTTCTATTCCCATCGCCAGGACGATTTCATCTTCAGCTATGAGAACCTTTATTGCCGCCATGTTACCTTCTGATAATAAACAGATAATTTATTTTCATTTATTTGTTTCTTTTTGCATTTTAATGCACTACTATTTCCCGGAATTGAAAAAATTTGTCGATCCTTTCCATCTGGTAACAGCAATATTTATACTTATGCAGATCGGTGATCGGTCAGACTTTGCCCCCCCCTTTAATTGACTGATGATTTTCGATATAAAAAAATTAATGGATCTATATTGTATGTGTTACCGAAGGTATCTGAATACTGTTTGTAAATGATTCGCTGTAACCGTCGGGGAATGTGATTGTTGTGATTCCTGGAGAGAGATCGATTGTAATAAGCGAAGCAAACCAGTATTCCTTAAGGATATCTTCTGCCTGTGAGAAATCCAGTGAAGGGGTGGTATACGTCGTCCCTTTGGAAGTGCTTTCCGGCTTGATGTATTCCGGGACAAGCAGTGTCGTACTGCTGGATGTGGCATCAAGAACCTCTACTTCCTGGTCTGTCCTTTGATCTATGGCATTTTGAAGTTCTGCAGCCGGGTCTGCAAGCTTCACGAAGACTGCAAATGATTCCAAGGCTGAAAGCGAGTAATCGAAATTAAGTGTGGTGTCTCCGTTTTCTGCAATATCCAGATCTAGTGAGTTGATTGTAATTGCAGATGCACCTGATACCAGAAGTGCCGCAGCCATAATCAGGGATACTATTACTATTCGTTTTGTCCTATTCGCCATAGACTCTATATGATCTGCTCAATCATATAAATCTAATTCTAGGAGCACGATAGAGTTTCAGAAGCGAAAAGAGGAACTTTAAGATTCCCGCCATTTGTTTTGAAGATCAGATTCCCGTGAATAAGTGATTTGCGTGACTTTTCCGGGAGAATTTTTATCCTGAATTCCTGCCTGTCTCCTGCAGAGAAAGATTCCGGGCTGATCTTCAGCCATTCCCTGTCTGTCTCTGCGGTACCGGTCAGGGTTCCTTCTCCTGCATTTTTTACTGAAAACAGGATGTCCGTTGGATTTTTAAGATCGATTCCTCTCAGGATTATCTTTTGGCTTTCCGGTTCGCACAGGGGCCGAAGGGAGAAGCCAATCTCTACAGGAACTTTTTTTGTCTCGGATGCTGCCCTGAGCAGGATATTTGCCCTGTACCTGATGCCCTCTTTTTTATTGGGAATTTTTGAAGGTTCTATAACAAATTCGAAGGTCTTTTTATTCCCTGATTCTCCCGTCTTCCGGATGTCGGTGATCCATGCCGCATCTCTTCCGACTGAAAGTTTTCCGTCTTTGCAGCCCGAGATCTCTACTTCGATTTTTCCTTTGACAGTGGTGCCGGAGTCCGTCCTGAAACTGAAGTGCCGGGGATCGCATTGGATGAGGCAGGATTTTATCTGGGCGGGGCCGGAGGCCGAATGGGCAATCTGCCTGTTCTCCCCTGTTTTAATCTTTGTTTTTGTATATGGGAAGAGATCTTTTCCTCCTCTCCGGGATAGTTCGCACCACGGGCACTCCTTCAGGTGCCCTCCGTACCAGTGGTTGGGGTTTGTGTTGCATCTTTTCAGTTTTCTTATCTCATCCGCAAGGCATCTGCACCAGTCGTCAGCCGAAGGTCTTTTGAGCGGATCTCCATGCCCTTTGACAAAACACTCTGAAAAAAGATCCCTGATGCACGGGGGAACGATGCCGTATGCAGGTGCATATCTTGGCGGCCGGATGTCCTTTCCCTTCTGCGGAACATACGGATAGATCCCCCTCAGGGTTTTCTGTTCGATAGTCGGGAGGTCCCAGACATCTTTTCCTGCTGCCTGGTAGGGGTGTGCACCGTTCATGAGCAGTCTGAAGATCACTATTCCAAGTGCAAACAGATCGGAGTTGTGCCTGGTAATCTCCTCCTTCCTGAAGTTTTTTCCCATTAGTTCGGGGGGGAGGAGTTCGCCCGTCCCGACCTTTGTGTAGAATGTCCTGCCGGTTTCCGGATTGCTCACCTGGAAGGAATCACAGTCGATGAACGATACTGCAGCCGTTCGTGCTATCAGGATATTTCTCGGGCTGAAGTCCCCTACGCAATGTCCTATTTCGTGGATCTTCGAGACGACGAACGAGATGTTGTATGCGGCTGTCATGAGATACTGCCACGAGAATGACCCGCCAAGCATTTTAAGCCGGTCGCCGGGATCGTAATACATGTGCGATTCCCTGAACATCCCGGTATCTATTTTGGGCATTGCATAACCGACAAATCTGCGTTTTCCGTTGTCTGCCATGTACAGGGGGGAAGAGGGCCATGCTATCGAACTCGAGGAGATCTCGTCTGCAGGTTTCGTGAGTCCTCCGCCGGGCGGATATTTCACCATCGTCAGGATCTTTTCGTGGAGCTCTTCGGAGATTCCGGTTTTGAAAAATATCTTTGCGCAGTTGTCTGGTTCTCCTTCGATGGCGTAGATTGCTCCTTCCCCTCCGCTTTTGCCTGTAAAGATCAGCCGTATCTTCTTTCCGGAGTTATCGAAGACTTCAATTTTTTCCGGGATCATACAGGGCGATCCTCCCTTTTTTCAGCAACAGCGATTACAAGCGTTTTGTCGTCATCGGAGTTCTCGTTCATCTTATCCGATTCAAGGAACCTGACGATCTCTTTGGATGCTTCTTCTTCATCAGCTACATCTTTTGCATAGGTGAAGATCGGCCGGAAAAAAGGTTCGTATGGGAGATATTCCCCGTTTTTTCTCACTAAAAATGCCCGCTGGCATCCGTCGGTAAATGCCGCGAATACGCTGACATACGGGATATTCTCATTTATCCTGATATTATCTTCTATCTTCCCGGAAGTCAGGGGAGTTACCTCGTTTACATATTCCGAGTTGCCGGGATCTGAGATTATCCTGATCTCGTCTTGGATCAGTGCAGTAACGGCGCCATCGCCGATATGCCCGGTTGTGAGGTATCTTTCCCAGGTAAATGCGACGATCAGGGTACATGCCAGTTTTTTCAGCGGGTACCCGTTATCACCGGCAAAATCCTCTAGTGCGGTTCTTGAGGCAGAGAATGCTTCCGTTATTATATCCCGGTTTTTCATCAATGATGCGTCAGGGATTCCATAGTCACTGTTTGTGAAAAGAGATTTTATCTTGTCTACAGCAGTATTTACTGCAATTTTCGCACCGATCTCCGAATGTTCCGCACTACCGAGGCCGTCGGCAACAGCTACGATGATCTCTCCGCTGTCGGTCTTTTCGCTGCGAAATGCATCCTGGCAGGGAACACCTTTTTTTATATGCGAGCTCCCTGTCGTTTTTCCTCCGAAGACGGGCATTGGTAATTTGTCCTGATATTGATGATTTCAGGTGTTATATTGTAATATTCTGTTTTTTATCGCGGATAAAATATTGTGATTTTTTTCTTCGGAATGTTTTTGTAACGGAGCGGGCAATTCTTCCGTTTTCTTAACTTGGTGAAGAAAAGAGGAGTCGGAGGGATGCTCGTCCATCCCTCCCGACGGCGATCTATCGCCACGAGGGGGAAGGTTATAGGGAGGGGAAACTTCCCCCTCCCTTGTATATGGGATTAGGCTTCGAAAGGGCGATATCCCTTCGATTGGCAACCCTTGCGCAAGTTCGCTTCGCGAACCCGCCCTGACCTCAGGACTTTGTGCTATCGTGATAGCCCGGCCTGGACGCTACCCTTTCGGAAAAAAACATTTCATGATATGAACTAATGACCGAAGGCCGCCTTAGGTTTCGAAAGGGCGACAGCCCTTCGAAACCTA
>NZ_KN360941.1:0-62774 GCF_000784355.1 Methanolacinia paynteri
AATGCGCAAAGCGTATGTTCCTTATCAAGAACGTGCTCAAGAACATCGGTCTCGACGACAACAGGATCCGTATGACATTCGTATCCGCATCGGAAGGTGCAAAATGGGGTATGGTCATGGAAGATGTCGTCAAGACGGTTAAAGAACTGGGCCCGAGCCCGCTGAAGAGGTGAATCGCAATGGCTAAGCAGATATTATTGAATATGATTACCCAGCGCGCTGTCGAAGAGGGTATCGCAATGGAGATCGGTAAAACATCTCCACAATACTTTGAGGCCTGTTCACTTATTGAGATGAACGAGAGCGATATCGAGGATCTCGGTATCACACCCAACACCAATGTCAAAGTGACAAGCGAGAGCGGCGAAGTTATTGTAAAAGCCGTAATTGCACGCCAGACCTGCTACAAGGGTCTCTGTCATATCAGGCAGGGTGTCTGGGCAAATCAGGTCGTTCCCCCGAGGACACAGTCCACAGGAGAGCCCCAGTACAGCGGTTTCCCTGTAATCGTGGAACCGGCCCCTAATGAGAAGATCAAGACTGCCCTTGAATGTGTTCAGGGAGCAGTCGGTCTCTGGATAGGTGATGAGTAAATGCCAAAAGTAATCAAGAACGTCGGATGTCCGTACTGCGGCTGCTCATGCGATGATGTTGAGGTAACTGTTTCCGATGACGGAAAGCATGTTCTCGAAGTCAAGAACGTATGTGCAATCGGTACAGAGATCTTCATGCACGGCGGTGACCGCGAGGGCCGTATCAGGCTTCCGCGTATGCGCCAGGAAGACGGCACATTCAAGGACGTCAGCTTTGAAGAGGCAACAGACTTCATGGCAAAGACGCTCCTGAAGGCAAAGAAGCCTCTTATGTATGGTTTCGGATCAACAAACTGCGAAGGACAGGCTGCAGCGGCCCGTGTCATGGAGAGGGCAGGCGGAATGCTCGACAACTGTGCATCAATCTGCCACGGAAGTTCATTCCTTGCAATCTTCGACAACGGTTACCCGTCCTGTACACTCGGTGAAGTCAAGAACCGTGCAGACGTAATCGTGTACTGGGGATCAAACCCTGCACACGCACACCCGCGCCACATGTCACGTTACTCGATCTTCCCGCGTGGATACTTCTCAGGAAAGGGACACAAGGGCAAGACCGTTATCGTCGTGGACCCGCGTTTCACAGACACTGCACGTGTCGCAGATCATGTCCTCCAGGTAAGGCAGGGTCATGACTACGATCTGTTCTGTGCATTCCGTATGGTCCTTCACGGACACGCAGACGATATCCCCGATGTCGTTGCAAACATCCCGAAGGAGAAGATCCTCGAGGTTGCAGAGATCCTGAAGAACGCACGTTTCGTAAACATCTTCTTCGGAATGGGTCTCTGCCACTCCGACGGAAGGAACCACAACATCGACATCGCCATCTCGATGACACGTGACATCAACCAGTTCACGAAGTGTACGATCATGGCAATGCGTGGACACTACAACATTGCAGGTCCCGGTCAGGTATGGTCCTGGGTCTTCGGATTCCCGTACTGTCTCGACCTGACGAAGAAGAACATGGCTCACATGAATCCCGGTGAGACAAGTTCGGTCGACCTTGCAATGCGTGACGAAGTCGACGCATTCGTTAACATCGGTACGGATGCAGGTGCTCACTTCCCGATTCCGGCAGTCCAGCACTTAAAGAAGCACCCGTTCATCACAATCGACCCCAGCGTCAATATGGCAAGTGAGATCTCCGATCTTCACGTCCCGGTAAAGATCTGTGGTGTGGATGACGGCGGTATCGTATATCGTATGGATAACGTTCCTATTCAGTTCAGGCAGGTAGTAAACGCACCCGACGGTGTTCCCTCGGATGAGGAATTCCTCGACGGAGTTTATGAACGCATGGTAGAGCTTGAGGGGGAGAAGTTCGATGAGTGAAATGATCATCAAAAACGGATTTGTTTTTGACCCTCTGGCAGGCATCAAAGGCGAGAAGAAGGACATCGGAATTAAAGATGGCAAGATCGTCGATGCCTCGGAAGTCAAAAAGGGCAAAGAGATCGATGCATCCGGCAAGACCGTAATGGCCGGCGGTGTGGATATCCACACGCACGTTGTCGGACCTAAGGTCAATGTCGGCCGCCTGATGCGTCCCGAGGACAAGCTCTTCAGGAGCAGGACCAAAGAGCGCAACACAAGGATGCAGATGGGATTCGCCGTCCCGAGCACATATGCAACAGGGTATGCATACGCACGTATGGGATACGCATATGTGAACGAGGCAGCAATGCCGCCGCTCCACTCTCCTCACGTTCACGAGGAGATCCGCGATACACCTATCCTGGATATCTCGGCAATGCCTGTAATGGGCAACAACTGGTTCCAGATGGAGTACCTCAAGCAGGGCGAGATCGAGAACAACGCCGCATACACCGCATGGCTCCTCAGGGCCACGAAGGGTATCGGTATAAAGTGCGTCAACCCCGGCGGTACAGAGGCATGGGGATGGGGTATGAACTGTCTTACAATTCACGACCCGGTCCCGTACTTCGACATCACCCCCGCGGAGATCGTCAAGGGACAGATCCAGACGAACGAGTTCCTCGGCCTTCCGCACTCGCTCCACGTTCACGGAAACAACCTCGGAAACCCGGGCAGTGCAGAGACGACACTCGACACGCTCAAACTTGCCGAGGGCATCACAACGAACAACAAGTTCGGTCGTGAACAGGTTCTCCACAACACTCACCTTCAGTTCCACTCATACGGCGGAACCGGCTGGGGAGACTTCGAGTCCGCATCACAGAAGATGATGGACTACGTGAACAAGCAGAAGAACATCTCATTCGATGTTGGTTTCGTCACACTCGACGAGACGACAACGATGACCGCAGACGGTCCGTTCGAGTACCACCTCAACCATCTCAACCACCTGAAATGGGCGAATGTTGATGTCGAACTCGAGACTGCAGCCGGTGTCGTTCCGTTTGTCTACGACAAGAACAGCAAAGTCTGTGACATCCAGTGGGCAATCGGTCTTGAGCTTGCGCTCCTCGCAAAGGACCACATGAAGTGCCACCTTACAACAGACCACCCGAACGCCGGTCCGTTCACACGCTACCCGCGTGTAATTAAGTGGCTCATGTCCAAGCAGGCACGTGACGAGCTCCTGCACTCCTTCAAGTATGCAGACAAGGTCATCGATGCAACGATCATCGAATCGATGGACCGTGAACTTGATCTCTACGAGATTGCACAGATGACCCGTGCAGGTACGGCAAAGTGTCTCGGTATCTCCAACATGTATGGAGGACTCACACCCGGCATGAATGCAAACGTTGCAATCTACGATCTCAACCCCGAGGACATGCCTAAGGACCCGGAGATGATCGAGAGTGCATTCTCACGTGCAGCATACATGATCAAGGACGGTGTAGTTGTTGTTGAGAACGGAGACGTTATTGCAACGACCCCGAGGAAGACTATCTGGACCGATGCAAAGTATCCGCTTAACGAACTTGTCGAGCGCGATATCCGCGAGAAGTTCCTGAAGTATTACACTGTTGAGCTTGAGAACTACATGGTCTTTGACGATCACGTGTACAACACGGTTCCGCTCGAGGTTGAATCCCCGGCAGCGTGAGGTGAAAAAAATGAGTACAGTTACAATTACATCAAAAGGCGCTCATGAACTTTACCTTGAGGCATACAACGTAACCCCTGATGCATTTGCCGGAAAGACAGCTGCAGAGATTGCAGAGATCGAGTGCCACGAGGGTAACTACAAGGGAACCCTCGGGGAATACTTCGATATCGCAGGTTCAGCAGGTGCAACGGCAGAAGAGACCACGATCATCGTAAATGGCGACTGCAAAAAGATCAAGCGCATCGGCCAGAAGATGTCCGCGGGCAATGTCATCGTCGAGGGCGACTGCGATATGTACATCGGCGGCTGGATGCAGGGCGGAAAGCTCCTTGTCAAAGGCAACGTCGATTCGTTCTGCGGTATTGCAATGGCCGGCGGAGAGCTTACCGTCGAGGGCAGTGCACAGAACCATGTCGGCTCCGCATACCGCGGGGACTGGCGTGGAATGACCGGCGGTGTTCTCCGCGTAAAGGGCAGCGTCGGAAACGATATCGGAACGTTCATCAACGGCGGAACAATCATCATTGAGGGCGACGCATTCATCCATGTCTCTACACACGGAGAAGGCGGAACCATCATCGTGAAAGGAAACGTCGAAGGCCGTGTCGGCGGTCAGATGGTCAAGGGCGACGTATACGTATACGGCGACATCAAATACATGATGCCCGGATTCAAGTACGTCGACGAGGTCGAGGCTGAAGTCGACGGCGAGACTGCAAAATTCGCACACTATATCGGTGACCTGGGCGAGCGCCATCCCAAGAGGAAGGGCCAGATCGTCTACGGTAACATCTATAAAAAACTCTAAAACAATTTTTTTGTTTTCCCAGGTTTTGATGAAAGCCTGTGAATGATTTTGTTATTGTAATTATTATCGTATGGTTCTAATGAAAATTTTATTTTAAATCTGCCACCAAACGACGAATGCGCCGATTATAACCAGAACGAACCCCATTACGAGCCTGAGTTTATTCCTGTATTTCACTCTTGCAAAATCGACGAACTTCGGTGAAAGCCCGAGAGCGACTGCGAATGTAATCAGAAGCAGGGGCATCACAAAGAACAGATTGTACAGGATAAGGTACGGGACTCCTTCATAGAATGTCATCTCCGATGAAAGCAGGCTGATTATTGCGAGATAGATCCCACCGGTACACGGGAGTTCGAACATTCCGACAATAATCCCGAGGAAGAACGATGAGGGAAGTGTCGCTTTGGCAACGAACCGTCCGATGACTCCTTTTGAGGAGGCCGGGATCGATAAGGACGCCTCCGGGTTCTTTTGTAATGCGTCGGTAATATTGATCAGTCCGGCCGTTATCGCAACGATCCCGGCAAATATCGAGAAATAGAACGATAATCCTGAAAAACCGACAATGCTCATTATCCCGAGTCCGGCCAGGACATAGAAGATGAATACTGCTGATGTGTAGAGCAGTCCTGAAATAAGGACTTTTTTCCCCGGGCCCGATGCCATTAGTGAGACCAGAAGAAAAACGAGAACTGCAAATGCACAGGGATTTATTCCGTCCAATAGTCCGGCAGCTGCGATGATCGAGAGATCCGTCAGCATGTTCTCTCCCAGAGATTCATTCTGGTAATATTCTTCTTCCGTCAGCCACTTTTTTTCATAATCTGTGTCCGGAATGAGTCCTTTATTGAGAGAATCGAATACATCCCCGGCATTCTCCATAACCGGTGACATTCCGGGCAAAACAACGGTGTCCCCGGTAAAGAGGATCGGGTAAGATACGTAGTGCACGTTGTAGCGGATTCCGAATTCGTACATGAGAGTCAGGTTTTCCGTGGAGTTGTAGATGTCATAACAGTGCACTTCAATTTCCGGATAACTCTCGGAGAGGTTTTCGATGAAGGGTATTACCCTGCTGCATGAACTGCAATGGCTACTGTAGAATACGGTTACAGTCGTATTTGCAACTGCAACTTTCTGGCCGTAATTTTGTGAAATATTTTGATCATCGTCATAGGCCTGAACAGCCTGCGTGAAAATGATTAAAATTATGAATAAGGCGACAATATATCTGGTTCTCTGCATTTGAGATTTCCCATATTAACCGTATAATACAGTTTTATGTTTTCAGAATGGAAAGACACCGGTTTCCCCGGGAAAAAACCCGGAGAAAATTTGAATCTGGATCCACAATTTTTTTTCTATGGTGCTTTTGTAGTGATTCTATGGTGAATTTGCGGTGTCTGTTATAAGACCGGATGCCCGAAAAGACATCCGGGCCTTATACCCGCCACTGTCCCTGCCCCCTTCTCATCTCCTGCTATTACTGCCTCGCAGTTTTACATGAAAATCACGCTGTGATTTACATGAAACAGTCCATGAATCCTTTGTTTCATAAACGTTTTTGATGAAACTCCCTTAAGATGTGATCTTCACCTCAGAGGTCGAGATGAGATTCCCGCTCTTGTCGCTTGTCTTGAGTAAAAATACCTTGCCTACGTTTTTGGAACTCTGATACTTGAGTGCGTTTACAGCGGCACCTCCACCACTTCGGTAGGTAGCATAGAGTCCCGGCTGGAGCATTTCCATAGAGCAATTTTCTGTTGAGATATACAGGGTGTCTCCCGGGTTGAAAGAGGATTTTCCACCGGTATTGATGGTAAGGAACACCTGGTTTCCGTCTTTATCGGTGATTATGCTTCTGTTCAGCACCTCGGAAAACTCCTCAAGATTCGGACCGAAACCCGGCCCGTGCTGGGTGATGAAGACAAGGTTGTCGAGAGGAATTGCATCCCCCCCGTCATGGGTAAAGGTCATGCCTTCGGAGACACTGAACGTCGCGCTGACCTTTGCTTGTGGGGCTTTTGACTGACTGTCGACCATTCCCGAACCGAATGCCGATACGACCGCCGCGATAATTATCGTGACTACGAGCATAAGCATGATCCCGATCACAGGTGAAACCGCATCGCTTTTTACTCCGGTCATGCGCTCACCACAACATCCTTATCTAAGATCGTCTTCCCGGTCGGGATGTAGACCAACTTTACGTTCACAGTATCGCCGCTTCGAAGGTTCTCCCACCCGCAGCCGAGAACGGCCTGTATGTTATCTACCTGCGAACCGTATCCTTTATCATCTGTCCAATCATCCGCAATGATATCCACAGGTACAGTCTCTTCACCGGTATAAACAGTGTACACTTTTTTGCCACTATCGCTTTTGTACTGGTAATAATAGGTGTGGAAAGGCTTCTGCCATCCACTATCCACACCTGTTGTTTGACCGTAGCCCCCTGAATAAGCAGTTATAGCATTCCCATCATCATTCCAGGGATAACCCCCTGCCGTGGAGTCAGGATTTTGACAGGACCCAATCGGCTCTGCCGTCATGACGGTACCCTGTTCCAGGATGTAATTCCCGAAATAAGCTGATTCTGGATAGGAGTTGTGCAATGTGGCAGGAACATTGCCCTCCACGCCGGCACCTGACCCGAATGGAGCAACACCATCATCTTCGTATAAATGTCTCACCGTACTCGAGGTACCCCCAGTGCGAGTATTGTGAACCCCGGGCAGGACTTCGGCTCCTCCGTGATATACAGTACCAATATTCAGACCGAGAATGCAGCCAACGCCGGTGGTTTCATAATCGGGACTCATTTTTGGCGGGTTCCCTACAATATAGGTATTAGTCTTAACGGTGGTAGTCCATGAAGTGATGAGTTTCAGGTCACTTGTATTGATAGGCTCGCTCACGCCTGTTACCAGTGCATGGAATCCGCTATCATGGTATGTACCGGAGTTGGCTATGCTGACATCCATACTGAGAGTAGGTGTCTTCTGGCTGCCTCCGTCAATTAGTCCGCCTGCAAATCCGCTTACGACCGCGGCAATGATTATCGTCACGACAAGCATCAGCATAACGCCGACGACCGGAGATACAGCACAGTCGGATTCCTGGAATTTTAATAAATTTTTCATCATTTATCCTCCTTGAAAGATAATCTCATACAGTGATCAGTACATCACTCTTTGAGATCAGGTGACCCTCCATGTCACTCACCTCAAGTATGAAGCTCTTGCCTATACTATCCTGGTTCCTGATGCAGTGTGCCCATGCTGCTACCTGGGTTCCGTTGTATGTGTAACCGTCAGCGGCGATATTGATGCCCTCAAAGTCGGTAGGCGCAACGTTCGGCTGAAGAATGTTGCATGTACAGTCATCCGGTTCGATAGTTACGGTGTCTCCAGGGTTGAACGAGACCATGTAGTATCCACCCCATGCTGCTTTCATCGGTTGTGGGCCATGGTCCGTAATTACACCATGCCTGTCGGTGGTAATTGTCCTCTCGCTTTCCACCATTATCGTGGACATATCAAGTGTCTGTGCTGTCGATGACTCGAGGTTCGGCCCGAATGTCGGCCCGTCGCGGATCGTGAATATCAGGTCTTTTGTCGCGAGAGAATCGCCGCCTGCATTGGTGATGGTCATGCCTTCGGATATGCTGAAAGTTCCTTTGACATTCGCCTGCGGAGCTTTAGTCTGACCGTCGATAAGACCGCCTGAAAAAGCGGATACAACTGCCGCTATGATGATTGTCACCACAAGCATCAGCATTACACCGACAACCGGGGAGACCGCAGAATTATTCCTTTTCATATCTCAGTCCCCCCTGACGGTGACATCTTTTGCAAAGATCGTTTTCCCGCTCGGCACGAAGATCACCTTTACCGAGACCGTATCGCCAGACCGGAGATCTTGCCACCCGTGTCCAAGCACGGCCTGCATGGGATCCGTGTATGCATCATCGTCCATTTCATAATATTCATAAGAGTCTTCTATGCCGTAACCGCTCGTATAATTGCCTCCCGTTCCGTCATTCATGCCGCCGAAAGGCTGTGCGCTCATGCTCACGCCCGGCGCAAGTGAGTAATTACCGAACCAACGCTCGGGAGCGTTGTTCGGTCTCAGGGAACTTCCGTTAATCGCCGATTCTCCTGCTACGGTTGCCATTCCGAAACCATAAGGCGCGATGCTTGCCACATTCAGGCCGGCTGAAACAATCGATGGTTCATTGACATTCACCACGTTTCCTACGGAAATATTGCCGCCTATAGAACCGTTCTTCTTCCATGATGTGACAATTTTAAGGTCGCTTGTCTGGATCGGATCGCTGACCCCGGTTACAATCGCGGAAAAACCGCTGTTTGCCCAGGTCCCTGAATTAGTAATCTTGACATCCATGGCAAGGTCCGGAGACTTTTGGCTGCCTCCTGCAACAAGGCCGCCTGCAAACCCGCTGACAACAGTTGCGATGATTATCGTTACCACAAGCATCAGCATGACACCGACAACAGGGGACACAGCCTGATCATTCTTCATCGTCATCCCTTCTCCCCCCTGATCATGCAGTTATCGTGACCTTGCTTCTGCAGATGAGATTCCCGCTCTTGTCGCTTACATCAAGGTAGAAGGTGTTTCCGATATTTTCGTTGTTCTTGAAGCAGAGTTTCCACTTTTCCTGGTAGTTGCCGGAATTGTTATAGCTAAATCTATCTGTTTCAAGATAATCAGCGTAATCGTCCGGGACGACTATCGGCTGGAGCAGATCGCATCTTATACTCGACGAGTTGATGTACAAGGTATCTCCGGCTTTAAACGATGTAACAGATGTGCTGCCATCTCCGGTATCCAGTGGTCTCTCCCGACTATCGATAATTAATTTCTTATCGATAATCTGCGCAGTAACCTGTTCGAGATTCGTGCCGAATACAGGACTGTTTCTGACCGTAAATACAAGATCATTTGTCGCAAGAGCGTCTCCGCCCATATGAATGATCTCCATTCCCGAGCCAATGCTGAATGTCCCCTGGATCGTTGCCTGAGGTGCTACCTGCTGGCTGCCCACCGAACTACCTGCAAAGGCTGAAACTACCGCTGCTATGATAATTGTTACCACAAGCATCATCATAACACCGACAACCGGTGAAACTGCTTCGTTGTTTATCTTAATTTCCATGTTTAGCCCTCCGTAACTGCAACATCCTTTTCGAAAATCACTTTTCCGGTCGGGATATGGATTACTTTAACATTCACCGTATCACCGCTCCGCAGTTTCTCCCAATCATCTCCTAATACTGCCGTCGCTGCGTCTACAGAAGCGTCGGTATAGGAGCCGCCTGGATTATATTCGTAAGGGGTTACTACGCCGTAACCGCCGTCATCACTCTGCCCTGTAGAAGACCCGATTGCTTTTTCCGAGTTGCTGCCATATGCGAATGCAACAAGTCCTGTTCCCTGGATGAGGGAGTAGTTTCCGAACTGTTGATCAGGTTTGTCAAAAGGATTCGTCAGGGACTGTGCACCCGATGAAGAGTTCACACCCGGCCCGTACCCGTATGGCGCGTTGCTTTCGATAAGCGAGGTTATGGAACCACCGTTTCCGATTTCCGGGCTGTTGACATTGGCAACCAGTGGTGTCGAGGTCTCTCCTCCTGAAGTAATGTCTCCGGAATTACTATCAGTGACTCTCCAGGAGGTTGCGATTTTTATATCCTTTGTCTTGATAGGATCGCTGACACTCGTAACAGTTGCCGAGAACCCACTTCCGACATAGGTTCCCGTGTTTGAAATCTTTACATCCATTGTAAGTAAGGGTGCATTTTGGCTTGTTCCCCCGACCAAGCCACCGGCAAAACCGCTTACTACCGCTGCAATGATGATGGTGACAACCAGCATCAGCATTACGCCGACAACAGGAGACACAGCCGCTTCGCTATGCCCCGGTTCTTTCTTTAAAAAATTCATGTTAACTCCTCTGGCCATGAAGGCCAATTCACCAAAAGTGGCTCATAAAAATTACGTGAAACCACTCGCCATAAATGGATTAATTAGCGCTTATACTTAAAATTGATCATAAATTAAGCATTATTTGTTAACCTAACCAAATTAATTAGATCGACTTTAATGGGAAAATGACAAATACTTAAAATTTATTAAGTACGCAAATGCGCATAATTGTCCTGTCTCACTGGTGTCGGGAAAAATCTGGAACAGAAAATATATTTTTTCAAACTACACCCTGATTGTAAAGTAAAGCTTAAATAAGGCGAAAAATAGCGAAAAGCGTGATTTTTTACATCCACACAGAAGCCTCAGATTCCACGATCTCCTCCTTCTTCGATATAAACATCGTCTGAAAAAAAGAGGTCATTCTCATGCCGTTATTTCGATGCGATCCGGGCTTTAATCGTTTAAAAAACGGCAATTCTCCGGTTTTCAATCTAGTTCTCAATAAAGCCTGTTAAAAAGAGCAAAATGAGCTCAAATTGCCGTTTTTTGGCGACATTTATTTCACGAAAACGTTCATGAAACAGAGGTTTCATGTAAGTCACAACGTGATTTGCATGTAAAAGGATCTAACATGAAAAAAAGATCGTTCGTTAAATCTGCCACCACACGACGAAAGCACCGATTATGATGAGAACAATTCCCATTACGAGCCTGAGTTTATTCCTGTATTTTATTCTTGCAGAATCGACGAACTTCGGTGAAAGCCCGAGAGCGACTGCGAATGTAATCAGAAGCAGGGGCACTACGAAGAATAAATTGTACAGAATAAGGTATGGGACTCCTTCATAGAATGTCATCTCCGATGAAAGCAGGCTGATTATTGCGAGATAGATCCCCCCGGTACATGGGAGTTCGAACATTCCGACAATAATCCCGAGTAAAAACGAAGATGGAAGGGTAGCTTTGGCAACAAACCGGCCGATGACTCCTTTTGAAGAGGCAGGGATCGACAGGGATGCTTCCGGGTTCTTTTGGAGTGCGTCGGTAATATTGATCAGTCCGGCCGTTATCGCAACAATGCCGGCAAATATCGAGAAATATAAGGATAATCCTGAAAAACCGACAATGCTCATTATTCCAAGTCCGGCCAGGACATAGAAGATGAATACTGCTGATGTGTAGAGCAGTCCTGAAATAATTACCTTTTTACCCGGGCCCGATGCCATGAGGGAGACCAAAAGAAAAACGAGGACTGCAAATGCACAGGGGTTAATTCCATCTAAGAGTCCGGCAGCTGCGATGATCGAGAGATCCGTCAGCATGTTCTCTCCCAGAGATTCATTCTGGTAATATTCTTCTTCCGTCAGCCACTGTTTTTCATATTCTGTGTCCGGAATGAGTCCTTTATCAAGAGAGTAGAACACATCTCCGGCATTCTCCATAATCGGCGCCATTCCCGGAAGAACAACGGTGTTCCCGGTAAATAGGATCGGGTAAGATACGTAGTGCATGTTGTAGCGGATCCCGAATTCATACATGAGAGTCAGGTTTTCCGTGGAGTTGTAGATGTCATAATAGTGCACTTCGATTCCCGGATAACTCTCCGAGAGGTTTTCGATGAAGGGTATTACCCTGTTGCACGAACTGCAATGACTGCTGTAAAAAACGGTTGCCGTGGTGTTTGCAGTTGAAATCAGTTGCCTGAACTGATCTTCCTGTGATACTCCCGTGTGGACATATGAAAAATTTGTTTCCCCTTCCCAGGCATAAACGGCCTGTGTGAAAAGGATTAAAATTAAAAACAGGGCAATAGTGTACTTTGTCTTCAGCATTTGAGACTTCCCGTATCAATTCTGTTTAGTTTTCAGTTTTAAGAATGGAAAGACACCGGTTTCTCCGGGAAAGACCCGGAGAAGATTTGATTCTGGAGTTAACAATTAGTTAATCTATGATGCTTTTGGTGAATTTGTGGTGAATTTGCGGTGTCTCTTATAAGGCAGGATTTGCCTGTTCGTAAAATCCAGCCTTATACCCGCCCCTGTCCCTGCCCCCCTCTCTCCATGTCCGCCGTTATCAGGCATTGTTCAAAGAATGCCCGTTACGATGTGATCGTCACATCGCATGAAGAGATGATGTTTCCTGACCTGTCTCCTGCCTGAAAGATAAAGTTCTTTCCTACATTGTTGGGATTACGGTAGCAGAGATACCAGAGAGAGGCATAGCAGATATAGCCGCCGGATTTACACTTGTAATAAGTAGGGTTCTTTTCCCAGTCCCAGCCACGTATTGATGATCCCACATCTGGCTGAAGAATTGGTGCCGTACAGTTGTATGCCGAGATGTAGAGGGTGTCTCCGGGATTAAACGAGGACTTGCTGCCTGAAGTGTTCAGTAACACTAAATCTCCTTCTTTATCTGTGATTATGCTCCTGTTGATCTCCTCTGTTGTGAGAGATTCTGTGTTCGGTCCGAAACCTTCCCCGTTCTGGGTGATAAAGACGAGGTCATTAAGAGGTATCGCGTCCCCGCCGTCATGTGTGATTGTCATGCCCTGCGAAACGCTGAACGTCGCGCTTATTTTTGCCTGCGGGGCCTTTGACTGGGTGTTTGCCAGACCTCCGGCAAATCCCGAGACTACCGCTGCTATTATAATCGTCACGACAAGCATGAGCATCACGCCGACAACTGGTGAAACTGCATCTTTTTCTACTCTGTTCATGCGCTCACCGTCACATCCTTGTCAAAGATTGTCTTCCCGCTCGGTATGTAGACGACCTTGACATTAACAATGTCGCCGGTTCGCAGGTTCTCCCACCCGCATCCCAGCACTGCCTGGGTATTGTCGACCTGTCCGCCGTCGGCAATGATGCCAGCTGGAGTGGTCTCATTGCCGGTATAGACACAATACACATACTTGCTATACGGGTCGTTGATTTTACCATCTGACTGATACTGGAATAAACTGGTAATTAACTGCCTGTCTTCAGACTGTACATTTGTGCCGTAGCCGCCATAAAAAAATGCGCCTCCAAATTTACCTTTACCCGGATAACCCCCGACGACAGGATCGTTTGCCTTACATTCACCGACAGGTTCGGCTGTCATGACTGTCCCTTGTTCCAGGACGTAGTTCCCGAAATATGACGTTTTTTGATAGGAACTCCACTTTGTGACAGGAACCGATCCCTCAACGCCGGCACCTGATCCGAATGGCGCAACACCGCCTCCATTCGTGTAGGTCCTGTCAGTATGGGTGTTGGGGACACCCGGAAGTACCTCGGCACCTCCGTGATAGACAGTTCCGAGCGCCAGTCCGGGAACGCATCCCGCTCCTTTAACTTCAACCCACTGCGTTGCGTCGTTCTTATCCAGCACGTCAATATATGTATTTGTCTTCACGGTGGTCGTCCATGAGGTGATGATTTTCAGGTCGCTTGTCGGGATCGGCTCGCTCACTCCTGTTACTTTTGCATGAAATCCGCTGTCCCTGTAAGTGCCGGAATTCGTTATGCTGATATCCATACTGAGAGTAGGAGCTCTCTGTTTGTCGCTGTCTATGAGTCCTCCTGCAAACCCGCTCACGACAGTTGCGATTATAATTGTCACGACAAGCATGAGCATCACACCGATTACAGGAGAAACTGCGGAATAATTTTCATTTTTCATTTTAAGTCCTCCATAGATCATACAGTGATCAGTACGTCACTCTTTGAGATCAGGTGTCCCTCCGTGTCACTCACTTCCAGGATGAAGCTCTTGCCGATACTGTCCTGGTTCCTTATGCAATGCGCCCAGGCTACGGTCTGTGTCCCGTTGTATGTGTACCCGTCATCTTCAACATTGTCCTCGAAATCCGTCGGGGCGACATTAGGCTGGGAAATATTGCATGTGCAGTACTCCGGGTCAATGTTTATCGTGCTCCCCGGGTTGAAGGAGACCATGAAGTACGTCCCCTGTTCAGTTACCACAGGGCCGGTACCTCTTTCGGTAGTTACGGTAGTCTTGGACAGATCCAGCGCCTGGGCTGTTGAAGACTCGAGATTCGGGCCAAATGTGGGCCCGTCCCTGATGGTGAATATAAGGTTCTTTGTAGGTAGAGGCTCCCCGCCTGCATGAGTGATAGTCATACCTTCGGATATACTGAAAGTCCCCTTGATGTTTGCCTGCGGGGCCTTGTTCTGCCCTTCTATAACTCCTCCTGAAAAGGCGGAAACGACCGCTGCAATTATGATGGTGATAACAAGCATCAGCATGACGCCGATAACCGGAGAGACCGCAGAATTATTGTTTCTCATATCTCAGCCCTCCAGGACGGATATATCCTTTGAGAAGATCGTCTTCCCGGTCGGCACGAAGATTACCTTCAATGAGACAGTATCTCCTGATCTGAGTTCTTCCCATCCGTAGCCGAGCAGGGCCTGCATCGGATCGGTGTAATCGTCGCTGTCGAACCCGGTATAGATATATTTTGATACCGCACCGTAGCCGCAAAGATGGCCCTGTTCGTCAGTATAGCTGTCTCCTGTTCCGTCATTCCTGCCGCCGAACGGCTGTGCACTCATACTCACACCGGTTGATAGCGTGTAATTCCCGAATTGGCGTTCCGGAGCTTTGTTCGGTGTCAGGGCGCTTCCTGAAATGCCGGATTCTCCCGGAATTGTCGCCATTCCGAAACCATAGGGTGCGGTGCTTGCCACGTTAAGACCGGACGAAGTCACGGACGGCTCGATAACATTTACCACATTTCCTATGGACGTATTGCCGCCTATAACATCATTTTTCTTCCATGACGTGACAATCTTGAGATCGCTTGTCCGGATTGGATCGCTCACTCCTGTCACAGTTGCAGAAAAACTGCTGCCTGTCCATGTCCCCGAATTGGTAATCTTAACATCCATGGCAAGGTTAGGAGATTTCTGGCTGCCTTCTGCAATCATGCCACCTGCAAACCCGCTCACGACAGTTGCGATTATTATCGTCACGACAAGCATGAGCATGACGCCGACTACAGGGGATACAGCCTGATCATTTTTCTTTATCATTCTTCTTCCCCCTGATCAGGCCGTTATCGTGACCTCGCTTCTGCAGATAAGGTTCCCGCTCTTGTCACTGATATCAAGGTAGAAGGTGTTTCCGATATTTTCGTTGTTTTTAAAGCACAAATTCCACCGGTTCTGATAGTCGCCGGTACTGTTATAGCTATAGCCGTCGCTCCTGATATTATCGGAATCAGAATAATCCTCCGGGACGAGTATCGGCTGAAGCAGATCGCACCTGATATTTGATGAACTGATGTAGAGAGTGTCACCTGATTTGAATGAGGTAACATCTGTACTGCCGTCTCCGCAGTCAAGTGGTCTTTCCCTGCCGTCGGTTATCAGCTTTTTATCGATAATCTGCGAAGTGGCCTGTTCAAGGTTCGGTCCGAATACAGGGCTGTTTCTTACAGTGAATACGAGATCATTGGTTGCGAGAGCATCTCCGCCCATGTGAATGATCTCCATGCCTGTTCCTATGCTGAATTTCCCCTGGATAGTCGCCTGCGGGGCTTTCTGCTGGTTGTCCATCGAACTGCCTGCAAATGCGGAGACCACTGCTGCTATGATGATTGTCACAACAAGCATCATCATAACGCCGACTACCGGCGATACTGCATTGTTATCAGATTTAAATTCCATGCTTTAGCCCTCCGTAACCGAGACATCCTTTTCGAAGATCACTTTCCCGGTCGGGATGTGGATCACTTTGACGTTCACGGTATCTCCAAGTCTCAGTGATTCCCATCCGGTACCGAGCACGGCCTGCGCAGAATCATAATTGTTCCAGTATAAACCCCCGGGAGTGTATGAATAGTCATCAACGACGCCGTAACCACCTTCGTCACTCATACCGGTAGACGAGCCGATGGCATCGTCAGAACAACTGCCGTATGGGTACGCAACAAGCCCTGTTCCCTGTACAAGCGAGTAATTTCCAAAGTGCTGATCAGGGTTTTTGTAAGCACTTGTCAGGGACTGGCCACCCGAAGACGAGCTTACACCCGGGCCGTACCCGTACGGAGCACAGCTGTTGTTACTTCTGGGGCACCTTACGTTTAGAACAAGAGGTGTTGTGGTGCTCCCTCCGGAGGTCACGTCACCTGTGGCACTGTCTGTAACCTTCCAGGAAGTCGCGATCTTAATGTCCTTCGTTGAAATAGGATCGCTGACACTCGTGACGGTTGCCGAAAATCCACTCCCTATATAGCTTCCAGTATTCGAAATCTTTACGTCCATTGTAAGCAGAGGCGCCTTTTGGCTCGTTCCTCCCACAAGGCCGCCTGCAAACCCGCTTACTACCGCTGCAATGATGATGGTGACAACCAGCATCAGCATTACACCGACAACGGGAGACACAGCGTCTTCTCTATGCCCCGGTTTTACCTTTAGAAAATTCATGTTAATTCCCCGTGGCCGTAAGGCCGGTGTTCTAGAAGTGGGTCATAACAATCGTGTGAAACCACTTCCTTAAGTACGAGATCATGAAGTAATTGTATTTAACTGAGATCATTTGTATATTATTTTTTATTAACATTGTTAAATTAATGAGATCTACAAAGCCTAAATAGTGATATATATATGAACATTGTGAGCCGTTGGTTGCGCACGAAATTTGATCTTTTTCGGCCGGAAAATTATTGTTCCAATGACAGATTTTATCTTAAGGTTTCAAATTCAAATTAAGTGTAAGCCGGGAGGAGTCTGATGGAAAAAAATAATCCGGGAACAGATCGTTATGATGCCGGTAAACAAAATTTGCGGGAGTCTTCTTTCGATATCGATTCCGGATCATATATCGATCTTGATGAAATGCTTATCTCAGTACAAAAAGATCCTTTGAATCCCGTCAGGGTACCGTTTCCGCAGGCAAATGATCTTGATAAGATCCTTGATGTAGTAGTTTCTTTCAATGAAAACCGGAAAACGAGTGAGCAGATATCAAAGCATCTTAAATTTCACGGACGACAGGGCGACTATTATGCAAATGCCGCGGTATATCTTGGACTATTGGCAAGGGATCAGTATTCGGTCGGTTCATTCGTTTTGACAGGGCTTGGAAAAGAGATTAAACGCTGTCCGATCAGGATATGCAGGACCCGGATATTATTCGTTCAACTGCTGAAAAAACCGGTTTTTCGCTCGACGCTGATTCTGCTTAGAGATTATGATTACGATGTAAGTAAGATTTCAAAGGATGACATAGCTCATATCATAATGGAGAATTACATGGGCTATAGCCTGACAACAAGCAAAAGAAGGGCCTCTACAGTTATAAACTGGATGAACTGGGCCTGTCATAATTTTAAATTTAAGTCTTAATTATCTCCGGGCAATATTGCAGTTATAATCACGTTCATTTAACTTTATGAGTTATTTGATCAATTGCCCAACATTTTATTGCATTTTATGAGCGATCCCGAAAATAATGAGAGAATACTCCCGAATTACCGGTTAAGGTTTGTAGTCCTTGTTGCCGCAGTTTGTTTCTGTGCCCTTTTCTCGCTTGGAGTCGGGCGTTTTTCCATCAGCATGCCCGATGTTGTGATGATTCTTACTTCAAATATTCTCTCGATAATAAACGCATCTCCTATTGAAGAAACATGGGACTATGCGATGAATAGTGTCGTGATGAATATCCGCCTTCCGAGAATTCTTGCTGCATTACTTGTCGGTGCGGCTTTATCTACTGCAGGTGCGGCATACCAGGGAATGTTTCAGAATCCGTTGGTCTCCCCTGACATTCTCGGTGCATCGGCAGGAGCGGGTTTCGGGGCATCTCTTGCAATTTTTCTCTCCCTTGGAAGCGGTGCTGTAACCATGTTTGCTTTTACAGGCGCCATCACCGCGGTAGGTGTCGCATATTGCATAAGCCGGCTTACCAAAGGGTCCCCTATTTTAGGAATGGTTCTTGCAGGTATTCTTGTAGGAAGTCTTTTTTCGGCTTCGCTTTCCTATATCAAGTTGATCGCCGATACCACCGAGCAGCTTCCGGCGATAACATACTGGCTCATGGGAAGTCTCTCGGCTTCGACGATGTCAGATGTTTTTTACGCCGGACCGCTGATCATTGCCGGACTGATACCGCTTGTTCTCCTTAAATGGAGGCTGAACATCCTGACCCTCGGGGAGGACGAGGCGAAGAGCATGGGGGTGAATACCAGGCTCCTGCGTGTTGTCGTCATCGCATGTGCAACTCTCATCACTGCGGTTGCCGTGGCCATATCGGGGATAATCGGGTGGGTAGGCCTTGTAATTCCACATTTCTGCCGGATGGTCTTTGGGTATGACTACAGGCTGATCATTCCGGCGTCCATATTCATGGGCGGCGGTTTCCTCCTGCTGGTCGACGATTTTGCACGGACGATGGCATCGATCGAGGTTCCACTGGGAATCCTTACCGCATTCGTCGGCGGGCCGATCTTTGCATACCTTTTGATTGTCAACGGGAGGCGATCATGACACTTGAGGTTGAAAATCTGACGTTTTCCTACGGGAAAAATCTCAGGGATGTGTTATGCGATGTCTCGTTTTCTGCAAAGGATGGGGATCTTCTTGCAGTTCTGGGACCTAACGGGGTCGGGAAGAGCACGATGTTTCGCTGCATTCTCGGGTTCCTGAGAAATTATTCGGGCTCTGTTTTCCTGGAAGGAGCCGATATAAAAACACTTGATCACAAGCAGATTGCAAAGAAGATTGCATATATTCCGCAGTCGACTTTTCCTGTGTTCAACTTCACTGTTCTGGATGTCGTCCTTATGGGGCTTACAAACCAGATCAGTATCCTCTCCGAGCCGAAGCAGCAGCATGTCGACGAGGCGTACGAGGCGATGAAAAGTCTCGGAATCGCCCACCTGAAGAATGCAGGTTACGGGGAGATCTCCGGGGGGGAACGGCAGCTTGCACTTATTGCCCGTGCTCTTGTCCAGAAGGCAAAGATATTGATCATGGACGAGCCGACCGCGAATCTGGACTACGGAAACCAGTGGAGGGTAATGAGGAGGATTGTGAATCTTGCAAAGGACGGGTATATCGTGATTCTTTCCACCCATAATCCTGATCATGCATTTCTCTATGCAAATCGTGTTCTGATGATCCAGGGAGGGAAGGTGATTGCGGACGGTGCTCCCGAGGATGTAATGACCGCCGATCTGATCCAGAATGTATACGGGGTGAGCGTGTGCATCGAAGACTACGAGAATGTCCGGCGTACTCATAAGATCTGTATTCCGCGCGATGAGTAGATTTGGGGTGTTGGGACCAGAAATTGAAAGATTTGCCGGTAAGATCGATCAGAGCTCATACATTGCCGGGATCGTTATGAAAAGACTCTTTTCAATAATTAAAATAAATTAGCTATTGTCATATGATTAATTAATGTAATTTAATTTATTTTAGTTGACGATTAAATACACATCTTTACAAACCTTTTCTGCATGGTGCTTTAGTGCATCATATCTATGGTGAATGGAATGAAGAACGAAAATGCGGTTTCACCCGTTGTGGGCGTCATGCTAATGCTGGTTGTGACGATTATCATCGCAGCGGTAGTGAGCGGTTTTGCAGGTGGTCTTGTAGGGAATTCACAAAATGCCCCAACGGCCACAGCAGAGATCGACATAAAAAATGGAGGAGATTCTTCTAACTCCTACTTTTCGATAAAGATACTTGGTGTCAGTGAACCAATCCACACGAAAAACCTGAAGATTGTGACATCATGGACTACAAAAGACAGGGATTCTGGTGAAACAATTAGTGGTGGAAATACAATTCTTGCAGGGTCCGTTAACGTCAGTGTGGGAGAATCCGGCTTGAATATAGCTTCGTATTCTGTTCCTACCGGTTATGGTGTTGGGATAGCTGAATGGGCGAACAGTACTTTTCATCCTCCCGGAGCTCAGTGGGGCAATTACACCTTAATGGCCGGTACAACATTACAGGACAGTCCGTCAGGCGATTATTCAGACTATGAATATAATCATGCTTCTGACAGATATGATGCCATGCAGGAAATTCTTGGAGAGAATTGGTGTAATCTTGGAGCAGGTGACACCGTTAATGTACGCATTATTCATGTTGCCTCAGGAAAGTCAATTATCAACAAGCAAGTCTCTGTGGAGGAGTAGTTATGCAGGGAAAAAGCTTTAATTCTGAATCTGGGGTATCTCCTGTTGTCGGTGTTATGCTGATGCTTGTTGTAACTCTGATTATTGCAGCGATTGTTTCCGGTTTTGCAGGTGGTTTAGTCGGTGAGACTTCAAAACTTCCTCAGGCAACAATTTCAGGAACATATAGCCAGTCGAACGGAATGACAATTTCTCATAACGGTGGAGATGCAATCCCTATCACCACTACAACAGTATATGTCCGTCCGACAAAATCATTCGGAGCGGATGCTGATAAATACGCCTGGGAAGTAAACAAAAGTATCATTGTAACTACGGGTGATGATAAGAAAGCATGGGCCAAAAATGCAGATTTGAGCCTCAATGTCACGAAGTCCTTTATTGCAGGAGATACTGTAAGAATATCTGCCGATAATCTTTCATATGTTCAGGAACGGCCTGATGGAACTACTGATTATCTAGATCCTAATCTTGGATTTAAAAACTCCGAAAATATCGGTCTTTCATTTACTATTGAGCTTCAGGACTCAGGCGGAACAACAATTGCAGAGACTACAGTTTCAATATCAGGATAGGTGTTTTGAATGAAGAAAGAAAGATTATTGAAATTTATTGATGATTCAGCTGTATCCCCTGTTGTCGGCGTTATGCTGATGCTTGTTGTTACAATAATTATTGCAGCTGTTGTTAGTGGTTTTGCCGGGAATATGGGGGCAAATTCGGCTCAGGCTCCGCAGCTCTCAATGGACGTAAAGATCGTGAATTCGGGTTACTGGCAGTCCAGTTATTTTAAAGCTGTAGTTACCGGAGTTGACAAGCCGATAGACACAGCCGATCTTAAAATCGTAACATCGTGGGCGAAGGGGCTTATCAACGGAGATGCCGTCGAGGGTGGTACAGATATCGTGCCGGGTGAAAGAAATTTCAATGTTACATATAGCATGAATCCATGGTCTAACTATGAGCTTTGGCAGTCTGTATGTCCTCAGGGATATGGGCCCGGAGTCGGGTTGAACGGAACAGAAAATGCCAATTTCTGGCCTTATGAACGGACGGTGAATTCACCTGATTATTCTAAAAACGGTGATCCTAAAGCTACGATGGCTGAAATAGAATCTGGAAATTTGACCAATTATTCCTGGTTTGGGAATTACAAACTGCAGGCGGGAACTATTATGTTTGCCAGGCCCTTTGGCGGTGATAAAGGAGGTCAGGCTACAGGAGGAGGCAGTTTTGATGTAGGATACGGCATAACTCCGCAGGATTCCGGAAATACAGGTGGCGGAAGATATTATTATGCCTACGGATATTCGGCGAGGACGGGCGGCACAAAAGCCACATTTGATGAAACGAGTGTTGATCAGATGATGGCTGTTCTTGGAGATGACTGGAATCTGCTCCGTGCGGGTGATACAGTTAATATGAAAGTCATTTACACGCCCACCGGTAGCGTGATCTGGCAGAAAAATATCCAGGTGGAGGGCTAAAGCAATGGAATTTTCAGAGATAAATGAAACCGCTGTGTCCCCTGTTGTCGGGGTAATGCTTATGCTTGTAGTGACAATCATAATTGCTGCGGTGGTGAGCGGTTTTGCAGGGGGATTTAGTAGTTCAGACGATTCAACACCAAATGCAGTAATTTCAGGTGCATATTCTTTGTCTACAGATGTTCTTACGATAACCCACGAGGGCGGAGATCAACTTTCAACTCAAAAGATAACGATCAAACTTCAGCAGAACGATGATGACTTCGGAGGGTACCAGAGTTTGTTTTCCCAGTTGGGAACTACAGGAGCAGGACTAAATATGCTGAACAAATCTGAAATTACAAATGTTGAAGGGACTGTCTGGCAAAATCCCATAACCGGTCAGTATACGGTTCCGGTCTTCAGGCCCGGAGAAACTATGTTTTATCCGGCTGGAATTTCCGGTCCATTAGGCAGTGATGCGGTTGGAAAATCATTAATACTTGAGGTTGATTCAACCGATGGCAAACTTATTTCAAAAAGTAAGGTGATGATTGATACATAGTTCCAAGTTGAAAGATCAAGCAGAAAAAACTCTATTTTTTTAATATGTAGCGTCCGCATGTTCAAAAAAACTAAAAAAAGAAGAGTTGTACCAACATGGATGAATCAGTAGACCCTTTCTGGAAGACAAAAGAAAAGGCTCTCGAGTATAATGAATTTGCAAAGAAAGTATTCTCAGGGATCTATCCTTTGATCGCGGAGCAGATGCTGGAGAGGACAAAGATCACGCAGGGAAAATGCCTTGACATCGGCTGCGGTCCTGCTTCCCTTTCGATAGCAGTTGCAAAGCAGTCGGACCTTCAGATCTCGTCGCTTGATATTTCACCGGAGATGTATGAGATCGCCCTTGCAAACATCAGGGATGAATGTCTCTCGGACAGGATTATGCCTGTCACGGGTGATGTCCACAATATTCCTTTTGATGATCTGACATTTGATCTTGTAATCAGCAGGGGGTCATACCACTTCTGGGATGATTTCTCACTTGCGATAATGGAGATATGCAGGGTCTTGAGATCGGATGGAAAAGCCTACATTGGCGGTGGGTACGGAAGCTCTGAAATTCGTGACGAAGTCCTTGCGTCAAGAAAGGAAAGGGGAATAGTCGATGATCCGGTAAAGCCTGTGAGGCCAAGATTTAAAAAGTTCAGGCAGGGAGAGATCGAAGAATCAATCGAATCTGCAGGAATTAAGGATTATTCAATAATAAATGATGATACCGGCTTTTGGATGCTTATTAGAAAAAACAGATGACGTTAATCTGTTTTTTTAATGAACAGAAATTTTCAGATGCATCCGGTATTATATTTCCTCTGGTGTTTTCTAAGCGCTGTTTCCATATCCGGGGCGTTTAAAACATCGTATTCAAATTTTTGAGGGTCGCTTATCGCAACCGACATCGCGATGTCTACATTATTCTCAAAGAGAGCATCGGGAATCAGCTGGGCGCTGGAGCCGTATATTGCACGTAATCTTGCATTTTTAGCATATTCAAACACTTCTTCAAATGTACCGTTTACGAGTGTTGAGCCGGTAATTATTGCAATGTCGGCATTCTCCAAAACCTCTTTGTTTTCTTCGGCCGGGTGAACGGTAATTCCAAGAGGGCCTTCAATTACATCATTCCCGATTATGGTCGTCCGGAAAGTTTCAACAGGCCGCTGATCTGTGACATGCAGCTCCCTGCACCGCCCTGCATAACTTTTGACAAGGCCGCCGTATCCTACGATTACAAGATTGTCGTCAGGTCTTACCATGTCTTTCACTTCAAATCCGGTCTTGTACCCTTTGCCGTTAAGCATCTCATCAGTTACAAAAGGCTGGGATAACGCGTTGAGAGCCGCGAGAGCAACCGAGTGGCGGCTTAGGCGGCTTTCGCGGATGTTCTCATCTGCAAACTCAAAAAGGGACCGGCCTACACATGATTTAAGGTATTTGAGGTCCTGGTACGTCTGGTCATCCCCATATTGCGGGTTGTTGTCCTGAAAACTCATCGCAACTCCGCAGCAGCCCTGTGTTCCGATGACTGCATTCCATCCCGGATTGATTCCAAAATATTTGACAACCGGTTCAGGCATATTCAGCCGCCGGTATTCATCTTTTAACTTTATATAGCCCTTTTTTAGTATTGAGTGTGATTTTGTCCCGTCCATAATATCCATCTCGTATTTTATTCCTTTTCGGTCAGGTAGTTCTGAGAAGAAATCATAATTTCTTTGTCATCTGCGTTGCACAAATAATGAACATTTTAAATTTGTTAAATTGAATATATATTCTGATTCATTTCTTCAGAATGATATCCGTTTTATATACATTGGTGAAAAATTGTCAGCGATTAATGTCTGCGATATCGACTGGAATGAGGCCTGGGGCAATCCTGATCCCGATCATAGAGGGAATACGGTAACCTGCATTGACAGATGGTCTGATTTGCACAGGTGCCGGAAATTTGACAAATCTGCAAAAGAGGATAATTACAGGAAATCACGGGCAAGAATACGGGCAATGGATATCAGTCCTGGTTCAAGGATCCTGGACATAGGTGCAGGGCCCGGGACACTGGCAGTGCCTCTGTCAAGAATCACCCGTGAAGTAACTGCTATTGAGCCGTCTCCCGGAATGCTCACATGCCTTGGAGAGAATATTCTGGAGTTCGGGATTAGTAATCTCAAAGTTATCGAGAAAAAGTGGGAGGATGTTGATCTGTCAGCAGACCTTTCAGCGCCATATGATATTGTAGTCGCATCATACTCGCTTGGTGTGCCCGATCTTAAGGAGGCGTTATTAAAAATGAATGACGCTTCCTGCAGGTATGTTTACATTTTCTGGTTTGCTGATATGCAGTCCCCCTGGCGGAGAAATTATGCTGATATCTGGGAAGACCTGTTCGGTGTTCCTGCACGCGAAAGACGGCCCCCTAATATTATCTTTAATCTCCTAAATCAAATGGGAATTTATGCCAGTGTTGAGGTTGAAAAGGAGGAGAACTACTCTTATTTTCAAAGCATTGACGAGGCGGTAGCCGACCAGTCATCAGGATTAAAACTTAAAAGCGGTGAGCAGGTTGAGATTCTCCGGGAATACCTGAGTGAAAAACTTGTACACGAAAAAAACCGCTATGTCCTGAAGGGCATTTCATACCAGGCAAAAATATGGTGGGAAAAAGATATTTGAATCTCTAATTTTATGAATCAATTCCGGAATAATAAGAACCCTGTGCACAGTTTGCACAGAGTACCTCCCCGTCAATAATTACTTCCTTGTCGTCAACGATCATTTCCCGGCACCTTGTGCAGCGGGTCCTGTTAATTGGGAGTCCGGGCATATCTCCTTTGGGAATATCCACGTGCACTTTTGTAAACCTGAAGAGATCTTCTTCTGGTGCTTCAAGCAGTATTCTTGAAGCCTCTTTCATCGCATCAGCTCCTGTTTTTTCTGTCCGCTTCTTTTCCAATACCTGAACCCTTACTCCTTCACCTGTCCTGTCATCAATATATGTAGCTGCAAATTTACCGTATGGCTTGTATTTCAGGGTTCTGTGCCCCAGTGAACAGCCTGTAATTGCCTGAATGGCATCTGCAAGGCATCTGTCTATTTCAACGTAAACGATAAGGTGCTTATTTCTCTCCATCGGATTCATACCCAGTTCACGCATTCCAATCATTGTCAGGCGGGTTCCAAGGACAATTCCTGCACATAAGCCGCCATGAAACGTTTGCGCTTTTTCAAGCAAAATCTTAAATTCCGATTTATCTTCTGCCATATTATCACGTTTTTGATGTCTCTGGAATTCTCATAACCGGAAAACGGTTATGACTGGTCTCTGGATCAGCAAAGTAAGCATGTTAACATAATCAACTAACTATTATGCGATTATTAAATAATAATGCTTATTTGTATTTGTGAGTACATCTTATTAAAATCGCACGTAATTTTTGAAATGTGGATTGGAAAATATGGATTGAGGACATCTAATGACTGAAAACAATTCTAATCAGTGTTTGATGGAGAAGGTCAGGAATTATTTTACATTAAGAGATATTGAGATAATTCTTGCGCTTGGAGTGGTCGCCTTTCTTACAAGCAGGTATGGACTTTCATATATGTTGCCCGGCGGAACGGCACCTTCTTTTGTTCACGGATTTTTAAAGCTCCCGGGACCCGGTGCCGGAATATTCATAAGCAGCGCATTTATCTGTATCTGGCTTGTACTTGGCGTTCTTCTTGTGAAAAAACCAGGTGCGGCTTTAGGTGTCGGTGTTGTGACCTATATCCTGATGCTGTTAGGCTCGGTTATTCTTGGAACAGGAAGAATGGACTGGCTTGTCGTCATGGTTGCAATTATTATTGAAATATTCGGGCTCCTTGCTATAGAAAAAAAGCCGTGGAGTTACATATTCCCTGCTTTCATAGGGATCATGGGTCTTATTACCCTGGCTTTAATGGCGACAGGGAATGCAAAAATGGGAGAGAGCGGTGCTGCGGCAACCGTATTCCCGCTTGGATATGCAGTGACCGGAATTATTGCCATTTGTATCGCTGTGTTATGCTACATGTACCCGATGAAGTATGTATTCGGGGCAGGCGCAGCTGAGATATTTTATATCGTTTTCTGCTGGCTGTTTAATGGCAAGAGCGGTTTTGCAACGTGGGTTCCTGTAGCACCTGCGATTCCTGCATTGTTATCATTCGCACTTGTATGCGGGTCTTCTATGGCTCTGATTGCATATGGAATCAATGCTCTTTGGAACAGTTATAATAAAGTTCCACTGCCTGATACCGAAACAAACTGATCTTTTTTTATTTTGATTAATTATGGCATATACAACAGGAAGTCCAGGTAATTCTACTGTCTATTTCTCTTTTAAAGAATTGGGAGTAGTGTTTCTGCTTGCCATTTTTGCAGTTGCATCTGAAGAGTATCTGCCGGCACTTATTCTTCCGACCGGGACGATCAACGGATTCGTATCCGATTACCTGATGCTTCCGGGAGGTGCCGGTGTAATTATATTCGGGACTGTTCCCTGTTTTTTTATGATACTGGCCATGCTTCTGATAAAAAAGCCCTGGACGGGAATTTTGACCTCATTTTTAATAATTGCAGTCATCCTTCTCACATCAGGTTATGCGGCCATTCACCTGGTTGATGTATATCTGATTGCGGCAATTATCATTGAATTTGCATTTATGATTGATGAGAACAACAGATTATGGAAAGATCTGGTTCCTGCAGTTCTCGTATTGTTAAGCTTCCTGACACTGGCCTTTTGTGCATTTGCTGCTCCTGAAGGTATTGTCCCGCTGTATTACGTAATCATTGCAGCTGCAGGTCTTGTTTGTGCTTTATTGTGCAGATTTTATCCGTATAGGTATGTTATTGCCGGTGGTATTGCAAATCTCTACTTCCTTTTTCATTATTTCATATTCTGGGGTCCCGGCGGACTGTTCTCGGCGCTGCCGTCCCCTTATTCACTTCCTGTATTGCTTCTTCTGGCGCTTTCAGGTGGTCTCCTTGCCGGACTGATAGCATATTTTGTTAAATATATTCTGAAAAATTTCATTTGGAGGACGAAAAATGGCAGCGTATGAGATAAACAAGTTAGATTTATTATTCGAAAAAATTAAGTTATTTTGTAGAATTTACGGAGGTGATCATTGATGTGTGTTCCAATCATTTTGTCCGATGCAGCTATGGGCCTGTTTACAGCTCATGTTATCGGAATAGGCATTTTGGCAGGAGTTATGATATTTAACTCTAACAATGTCCGCAATGAAGCAAAGTCAGTTCTTGGTATAAATGATGGAATAATCGGCAGTGTCTGCAGACAGTTTTCTTCAATTAAATCAAGATAAGGTGAATGTAAGATGTCAGTGGCAGATTATGCTTATCCTCCGATACTTCATCTGGAGCCGACAACTGCGTGTAATCTGAAATGCAGTTTTTGCCCGCGTGAGTCTCTTTGCAGTTCGGATGAATACATAAAATTTGAAGCGTTTAAACAGATACTTGATGCTTCAAAATGCCGGTACCTTACATTACATGGATGGGGAGAACCTCTTATGCACGAGGATCTCCCCTCCATGATAGAATACGCCTCGGCAAAGAGGAAATTGTCTGTCAATTTTACAACCAATGCAACTCTTCTTAACAGGTATGGCCCGGAACTACTGGGCAGCGGTCTTGATGCAATAGCATTCAGCATGCCGACCCTGGAAAATTTTACATCACTGATTGAAAATAACATCCGGGATTTTATCACAGAAAAGGAAACGTCAGGAGATAATCTGGGCCTTAAGACTTATGTCAACATAGCCCTGATGCCTGAAAATTATGGTGAGATCTCTGAAATGATCCGGCTTGCGAAGGATATAGGGGTCGATTTTGTAAGTTTTGAGCGTTCTTTTCCGTGTGATAAAGAGATGTATAAGATGGAAAAGCCTGTAATTGCGCAGATAAAGAGAACTGCCCGTGAAATCGGGTGTGAGGTAAAACTTCCTCCTTCCCATACGACACCGTGTTGCCTGTTCAAAAACACGATGTTTGTCAGGACCAATGGTGATGTTGCACCGTGCTGTTACCGGACTGATGTAAAACTTGGAAATGTTTTTTCTGACAGTTTTTTTAAAATTATGAAAAACCGCGTGATGTTCTCAAAAAAGATGTCGAGAGATGAGATCTGTAAAAATTGTATGATTTAAATCTAGTGACACATTTTTAGTAATATTGAGTTTTTTATTACAGGGTGTCTATTGATATCATATGATCTCTATCCCGCGCGACGAATGGACAGCGATAATTTCAATATAGCAGGGTGCATCCCTGATTGGTTAGTCTCATATTTTTTTTCATACCAGGCATTGGCAAATGTTGATCCTGTCCCTGCGGAGGATAAACCAAGAACTGATTTCCATAGTAAACCTCATTACCTCGTCTGGATATGTTATTCATAAACCGGGGATTTTTATGGCAGGTAATTATAAAAGCATAAGGGAGGAGATTTTAAAGAAACTTGATGCAAATCTGCCTTATATTCAACAGAGTTTTGGGATTGAATCTATCGGCATATTTGGTTCTGTCAGCAGGGGAGAGGACACCGCAGATAGTGATATCGATGTATTAATTTCATTTTCGGCCGGTCAGGCTACTCTTTCAAATCTGGTTAATCTGGGAGATTATTTGGAAGAACTATTCGGTCGAAAAGTAGATCTGGTTACCGAACGTGCTTTGAGTTCTTATATTCGTCAGGATGTTATGTCCGAGATAATCCGCGTATGAACCACGACAGGATGTTTATCTGTCATATACGTGATGAAATAGAGTTTCTTTGGATGCTACTGAATCTTTGACATATGAAAAACTGGATGCCGATAAAATAATGCAGCATGTCGTTCAGAAATCACTGGAAATTATTGGCGAGGCTGCAAAGAATGTATCTCCTGAGTTGAAAGCAGAATATCCTGAAATACACTGGTCGGTTATTGGAAAAATGGGGGACCGTCTGACGCATGGTTATTTTGATGTCAGCTGGGATATTGTGTGGAATGTTTTAAATGACGACATTCCTTCCTTAAAATCCGGGATTTCAGCAATAATATCTGATAATGAATGGTGACGCACTCATATTGTCTGAGTAATTATTTTATCTCATTTTTTACGCTGTTTTTACAATTTTTAGCAATTCATCCGGGATTACAGAGTGTCAATTGACATCATATGATCTGCATACCGCGCGAGGGGTAGATCTTTGCATATATATCCTATAGGCGGGTGAAAAAAATTCAGGTGATCCACCGGGGGCTGTTTTGGACTTTTAAGTACCTGAAAGCTCACTGGCGGATAATTAAAGGATTCAATCCATTATTACTTAACTTATTAATGTAATTTAATTTATTTTAGCCGAATATTAAGTATCAGTCCTTACAAACTTCGTGATCATGGTGCTGTAGTGCATCATATGTATGGTGAATGTATGAAAAACGAAGATGCGGTCTCACCCGTCGTGGGCGTCATGCTGATGCTTGTTGTGACGATAATCATCGCGGCGGTTGTGAGCGGTTTTGCAGGAGGGCTTATCGGATCTCAGGAAAAGTCCCCTACGCTTTCTATGGATGTTACAATCGCAAACACGGGAAGTTATGTTGGAAGTGGATTTACGGCATCTGTATTTGGTGTAAGTGAACCTATAAGTACTTCAGACCTGAAGGTTGTTACCTCATGGTCGACGACTATGAAGGATAATACCGATCCCGGTCTTACAGAGCAGCAAAAAACAATATCGAATGGTGATATTTTTACAGGTGGAAACACGAGTCTTCCAAACAGTGCCAATGTGATCTGTTATGTGGGTATGAGGACAAATGAAGTAACAAACTGGTCGTCGGCACCGTATGGAATGGGGGCAGGAATCGACCAGACAAACCCGACTGACCCCTTTGGAAGCGACGCTGATGCAGACCAGAAAACCGGATGGTTTGGGCAGTACACATTAAGAGAAGGCGTGAACATTTTTGCGTATCCGTATGGATCTAATTCGGGTGAGGCAATAGGAGGAAAACTGTCAACACCGGCAGAAAGTGGTTATAATGGTGCAACACCGTATGCCTATAAGTGCGTCTCGGGCGGTTATGAAGAAGGACAGGCCGATCCCACACAGGCAGTACTGGGATACGGCTGGGAACAGCTTCGTGCAGGAGACACTGTCAGCTTAAAGGTAATTTATACACCGACAGGTGCTGCAATTTACAGCGCTAATATTGCTGTGGAGGACTGATTATGATAAAAAATAACGATTCAGCGGTATCTCCCGTCGTCGGTGTCATGTTGATGCTTGTAGTGACAATCATTATCGCGGCGGTTGTGAGCGGATTTGCAGGCGGATTTGCAGAAGGGCAGACAAAAGCACCGCAGGCGACTATTCAGGGAGAGTTCAGTGTAACTTCTGGTCTTAAAATTGTCCATGCCGGTGGAGAAGCAATTCCTACGGCTGATATGTTGATAACAGTTAAGAACGGGCCCACATTCGGTCCGAATCTTGAGGCTATGTCAACGAACGCACTAAACCTTGCGACTGTTATTAATTCAGATGGTGTGGCTGTAATGTCCTATGATTCGACCAATGGCGGTTTTGAAGGTTATGGCATTTCCTCGTTTAATCCGGGAGATACACTCTATGTTAATATTTCAAACTGTAATCCGACAATACTTCAGCCGACAGTTGCATTGAGTTCTAGAAAAGGAGATTATAGTTATAATGGCTATCACTGGATATTCACGGATAAGAATGGTATTGTTAATCCGGATAATGCTTTCTGGGCACTGAACTTTGTAAACCAGAAGAATATCGGCAAATCATTCTACCTTGATGTGAATGACAAGGCCAGTGGAACGCTGATCTCACGTGCAGTTGTAACGATCAAGGGCTAAAAATAGATTTTTCATTTTTTTAGAAGACCTGATGCCAGAAAACCAGTACAACCCTAAACCTCTCTTTTATTCAGAAGGCAAACTCATTTCCGGTCTTCTTTTCTTTCCGTCAAAATAAAACTGACAGATAATTGGAACTCTTGAAAATTCAGAGGAGAACAGGGGTAAAATTATTTGTTTATCCGGCTGAAATACTATCTGATATGTTTGATTTCACCAAAAAAAGCATAAATGTTGTAATAATTTTATTCATATTTGCTCTTCTTGCATTTATGCTGAGAATCATTCCTCTGTTTCTCCTTCCTGATACAGGGTATATCCACGTGCTAAGGGGTGATGCGGAGTACAACCTCAGGCAGATAGAGGTTATGGCCCATAACTTCCTGCAGTATGACTGGTTCGATCCGATGACAGCATACCCCGACGGGAAGAATATCGGGTGGGGGCCTCTGTTCCCGATGATAGCAGGTGCCTTCGTAATTATAACAGGTGCATCAGGCCAGGCCGCGATCGTAAACGCCGCATCATTCGTCCCCCCTCTAATGGCGGCTGTAATGGTTCCGGTCGTCTATTTCATCACGGAATCCGTTAGTAAAAGCAGGTTTGCCGGGATTATCGCGGCTGCGCTGATATCCGTCAGTTCTCTCTTCTTCCTGAACTATACATCATACGGGTATGTCGATCATCATGCGGCGGAGATTCTCTTTTCAGCAATATTCTGTATGTTCTATATCTTTGCAGTCCGGGACTCTGCCGGTGAATTCAAACCGGATATCAAAGACAAAGAATTTTTGAAGGTCTTTGCGTACTCCGTTCTTGCAGGTGTATTTTACAGCGCCTGTTACTTCACGTCTCCGACAACTGTCCTCTTCCTTGTATTAATATCGATATTTACATTGATCTCCTGCATAATTACTCACAATTCAGGGAATATTCCGTATAAGTTGGGCTTTATAAACACTGTCGCAATGATAATCCCGGCTATCCTGGCATTGTTATTCGGAATAAAATATGACGGCTTTGCGATCTCGTCGTATACGGCGGTTCATGTAATAATTCCGGTTCTGGTAATAGTTGCAACATGGGTCCTGGTCCTGATATCATTCGGGCTTCGAAAAACAAATCTTAAGGATAATAAAATTGCATATCCGTCCGTTCTTATTCTGGCAGGTGTTATTGCCCTGTTTGCATCCGCAATAGTTGTGCCTGATATTTTTTCGTCCCTCTTCTCGTCTGCAAACCTTGTTTTCGGTTTTGGAAATGTTGCGATTGCAGAGATGCAGCCGATGACCCTCGATTTTATCCTGCAAAGTTATCAGATCGGCCTGGTTCTGGGTGCAGGGGGGGTAATAGTCGCGTTATACAAATTGTATTCGACAAAAGAGAACGGCTACCTGTTTGTTCTTCTCTGGATGCTCATGACGGTATATGTGTCGATAAAACACATGAGGTTTGATTATTTCGTTGCAGCGCCCTTTGCACTCCTTTCTGCATTGTGTATATATTATGTATATTCCCGGTATTACGGCGACTTTCTGTCATACATAGGGAAAGAGAAAAAGCCTGCTGAAGGAAAATCAAAGAAAAAAAGTGTGAAGGCCAAAGACGATCACCTGACCGGAACTGCAATATTTTTAGTTATTACAGGAATTACAGTCGTTTTCTTTGCTGCATCCATTATAAACGACGTCCAGTTCACTGAAGAGTATGCCGGAGTCAGTTTTGAGAAGGACAAATGGCTGGAGGCAATGGAATGGATGAACGAAAATACTCCTGATCCGGGTGTAGATTATTACGGGGAATATTCTTCGTATTCGTTCGTATATCCTGAAGATTCGTATGGTGTAATGTCCTGGTGGGATTTCGGTCATATAATCACGCTTGCAGGGAAAAGAATCCCGGTTTCAAACCCGTTCCAGGATAATGTCCAGGGAGATACGGGATGTGCATATTTCCTAATCTCGGGATCGGAGGAAGAGGCCGACCGGATAATAGATAACGCCGGAGCACGATTTGTCGTCACAAACTCGGAGCTTACTACCCCGGAGAAAGGAATCATGACTATTCTTTCGTGGGTCGATCCCACGGATATAACGGTCGATTATATGATAAGTCTCTATAACTCTGATGATTATAGTGATAACGGGTATTCGAGGGTGTATACCTCGAATTATTATAATGCAACTGTTGTAAGGCTCCAAAACCTGGACGGAACTTATATCGAGCCTGAAGAGGTTGATGTAATTACGACCGTCACAAGTGGCGGCGTAAGATCCATCACCGGTTATCAGACCATGGACTATGACACTGCAGTTTCGGAAACGACTTCCGATGACATCCTGGTAAGCGAAGACCCGTATACGCCCTGCTGCACAGTTCAGGCGCTTAAGAACTACAGGCTTGTTTTTGAATCGTCCGATCCCGATGACAACGTCAAAGTCTTCGAATACGTAGATGGTTATGAAGTTCCGGGAGAAGGCACGGTGGAACTTAATCTTAAAACCAATACCGGGAGGGAATTCGTATACACCCAAAAGAGCGAAGATGGCAAATTTGTACTCCCGTATTCAACAATAGGCAACCCGTATAATGTAACTGCAACAGGCCGGTACCATATCATTGAGACCGATGAATACTTCGATGTCTACGAGGAAGATATCGGTACTAAATAATAAATTAAGATCTTACATCCAATTTTTGAAATCCAGATGCCGGTAATGATATAGATCCTCCCCGGAAGCGGGGATCATGCTTGTATTCCTTGTAGGGTGATATTTTTGAGATATGTTAAACATTTTACATTTATTAATCAGCACTATTTAGCAATTATTATGAACAAAAAAGGCGCACCTTTTACTAACATCCATGAAGATGATAACAGTTGCCGGACCGCCGTCTTCCGGCAAGACTTCGGTAATTCTTAAAACAATTGCCACGCTCGGCCTTCCGGAAGGGAGCGTTGGTGTTGTCAAATTCGACTCCCTCACATCATTTGATCACATAAGGTACAACGAGAGCAATATCCCCGTTCAGACGGGATTTGCGGGAAAGATCTGCCCTGATCATTTCTTCGTCAGCAATATCGAGGACGCCGTCTCATGGGGTAAGAGAAAGGGCTTCTCAGTTCTGATCACAGAAAGCGCCGGACTATGCAACCGCTGTTCGCCGTATATCAAGGGCATACTCTCTGTATGCGTAATCGACAACCTCTCGGGCGTCAACACACCCCGAAAGATAGGGCCGATGCTCAAGTATGCCGATATCGTGGTCGTGACGAAGGGAGATATCGTATCGCAGGCCGAACGCGAGGTATTTTCCTTCAACATAAAGGAGGTCAATTCGAACGCGAAGGTGATCTTCGTCAACGGGATTACCGGGCAGGGGACATTCATGCTTGCCAAATACTTCAGCGAGGCGACCGAGATCGATACCCTGAAGGACAGAACCCTGAGGTTTACGATGCCGGCGGCAATCTGCTCCTACTGTACGGGGGAGACGAGGATCGGCGATTTCTACCAGATGGGGATGCTTAAAAGGATGGAGTTCGAGGAATGAGTTCTTACGACTTCTATGAAGAGATCGCCGAAACGCCTGTCTGCGTTATACTGGAGCGCTATCCCCTTGCCGTCGACTACCTTGCAAATCACAGGCTTGGTGGAATAGATTCATCCAAAACTCTTCCCGCTGCCCTCCTCGATGTCGATCCGGAGATGCTCGAGGAGTTCGGGCTCGACAATGAAAGCATAATCGATCACTTCTGCACGTTTCTCGAGGCATTTCGTTCTGACCCAGACGACCGGCCGGATGCAATCTCATCTATTACGATCATCGGGGGACGGAACAAGTCCGGAGAATCCGAGAATGAGGAGCTGACGGTCAGGCCGGGCGAAATAATCAGCATCGTCGGTCCCACCGGTTCCGGAAAGAGCAGGCTCCTTGAGGATATCGAGTGCATGGCCCAGAAGGACACGCCGACACTGAGGCAGATCCTGATCAACGGAACTGTTCCCGACGAGATGCGACGGTTCGATACCGGCGGGAAACTCGTGGCACAGCTATCCCAGACGATGAACTTCGTAATGGACCTGACAGTCCGGGAGTTTTTGGAGATGCATGCGAAGAGCAGGATGGTATCCGATGTCGAAGACGTTGTCGAGCGGTGCTTTGAATGTGCGAATTCCCTTGCGGGAGAGAAGTTTTCGCCCGATACAAAGGTTACACAGCTCTCCGGAGGCCAGTCAAGGGCTCTTATGATCGCCGACACTGCATTGATGAGTGCCTCTCCGATAGTTCTGATAGACGAGATCGAGAACGCGGGAATAGATCGTAAGGAGGCAATCCGGCTACTTGCCGGCAATGAAAAGATAATCCTGATGTCCACGCATGACCCACTCCTCGCCCTGAGGGCAGATAAGAGGATAGTAATCAAAAACGGGGGTATCGCAAAGGTTCTCACTACGACGGCAAACGAGAGGAAGAATCTTGTAAAGATCGAAAAGGTCGACAACATTCTTTTAGGCCTGCGCAACAGCCTGAGGAAGGGGGAGGTCATCGACGACGGCGTTGTTGAGGAATTTATGGATGAATGGTTCTGGTCTTTTCTGAGATAAGAGGTGTATGGTGGAAGAAAGAATGAAGGTTAACATTCGGATTGTGAGGTATGAATAATGAGTACGTGGGATATTTATGACGCACTGATCGAAGGGATTCCCGATGACGTCATCGTCGGGGATGTGGTGATCGGGGCTGAACTGACATATGTTCAGATAGATGGTGGCGGGGGTGTAGCACCCTACAGGCCATATTGGCAGCGTGCACCGCAGTATAACGGGAACAAGATAGGCAAACCGCTGAAGGAAATAGCGGAACTGGTAAAATCATGGAATTTTATCGAGGCATCCGTCGGTAATGCCGCGATTGTTGCGTGGTACAACCACCCTGAAAACGCACAAAAGAACGGAGTTGAAATTCCCAAACAGGGACGTGTCGAGGGAAGGCTCAAAGATCCGTTCATCAACTCTCAGAACGAGATCCGCGGCAAAAAGGTTTGCGTTGTTGGCCATTTCCCGTTTATTGAAGGCCTATTCGAGCCGGTATGCGACCTAAGCGTCGTCGAGTGGGACCCCGGCCCCGGCGATTATCCGTATAATGCATGCGATTTCCTGCTCCCTGAGTGTGATTTCGCATTTATAACATGTGCGGCCATAGGGGACAAGAGCCTTCCGAGGCTCCTGGAGTTATCGGGAAACGCAGAAAAAGTCGCGATAGTGGGGCCGGGGACGCCTCTTGCACCGCAGTTCTTTGATTTCGGTGTTGGAGACCTTTCAGGTTTTGTTATAAACGATCCTGAAATGGCAAGGAGAATTGCATCGGGGGCTGAGTTCCAGAGGATCTATGCGGCAGGAACTAAGGTGAATTTCCTCGCATCCTCGTCAAAATGATGAATTGTGGTGAAAAAATGCAGATTAACTTCTCAGGCTTGAGTTTTATCTTTGGATTATTGTTTTTTTGCGGGGTATGCATTGCCCCGTCATGTGCAGCGACCGAATATATCCTGTCCCAGGATACGCAGGAGATGTACAAAAACGGGATCAATCATACCGGTTCGGATGAGGCCGTTATAATCGTCAGGGACGATTTCACGATATCTGCTGTAAACTGCTCCGGGATAGAGTCGGAAGGTCCCATAACAATAAAAAGCGATTCGGGGAATGTCCTGACAATCACGGTTTCCGGCAGCGGCAAAACAACATACGGTATTAAAGGATCTTCTGTGGATATCACGGGTGGAAATATCGATGTCAGGGCCGGAGGGGAGAGCACGGATATCACGTGTGGAATTTATTCTTCGGAGGGGCAGATCTCAATCTCCGGCGGAACTGTAAGCGCGACTGCCGACAGCAGCACGAGCCATAAGAACAAGGCTCTCTACGCGATCGGGTCAGTAATCATCTCAGGCGGCAGCGTAACCGCTTCGGCTGCCGGAGGTGCAAACAGTTTCGGAATAGATGGTGACGGCGATAATGGCGAAGGCGGCGTCCTGATCTCCGGCGGAGTGGTAGAAGTATCTGCCACAGGCGGAGGAACGAGAAACTTCGGTGTCGACAGCAGGTTTGGAAAAGTTGTATTCTCGGGGAATTCTGTAACTACGATCTATGAGGATGAGAGCGGGGAGAACCAGAACTACGTATTCAATTCAAATGTAACCTCGATCACGGGAGACGAAGCGGTTGTATTCGCCGGTGAAGGCTCCGCTTATAAACTACAAAAGGATGCAGTACTGGCGCGGGACTTCGCCCTTATTCCCGGAAAGACCTTTGAGATTCCCCAAGGTCTGACCCTTGCAGTAGAAAAGGGAGTTGACTTTTCAGCCGATGGTGCCGAACTCCTGTATGAAACCAAATACACCAATAAGAAGGGGCAGACTGTATATACCTCAGCACCTGTGGACCCTAATTCTGTTGCAACGCCACTCTCCGTATTCGGGATTTTTGCAGGAATCATGGCTGCGTTTGGAATTGCCCGGAGGAAATAATTTTTTTTCCGGCTGAAACCGGAACAGCTGTCTTTTTTTGCCATTCCTGTTTAAGTTGACAAGGTTAACATTTAAAGCCTAACAAAATCTAAAAATAAAGCATTATATGTTAAAAGGATGAACACTTTTTTCATGAGAACTCATTTTGGTTATCATATTTTTATTGTGCTGTGTGTTTTCCTGGCGTTCTTTTCCGGAATTGCTGCCGCAGAGGAGACCAGGACATTTGTTGATGATGTGGGAAGAGAGCTGATACTCCCGGTAAATATCACTGCAGTATCTCCATCCGGTCCGCTGGCCCAGATTGTGCTCTATTCAGTCGATCCTGATCTCTTCGTGAGTATTTCGAGTAAATACAGCGACGCACAGCTGAAGTATATAGATCCGCGTGTTGCCGCACTGCCTGTCACTGGCCAGTTCTACGGGGCGAAATCTACCATGAATCCTGAAGAGATCATGGAGATGAACAAGCAGCTCGGAATTGATCTCGTGCTTGATATCGGTGAGGCGAAGAGCACGATGAAAGAGGATCTTGACAAGATACAGGCGCAGACAGGTGTAAATTTTGCATTTGTAACGCAGAACAACCTGTCGGACATTCCGGGATCGTATCTTACCCTGGGTGAGCTCCTTTCCGAGGAAGAACAGTGTGAGAAGCTTTCTACATATACCTCAGATCTTCTGTCAGAGTTTGCTTCGGGAATGAACGAGATCGGCGACAACAAAAAGAGCATGATCTACGTCGTCAGTATCGACGGGAATTCGGTATATCTCATAGGTTCGGGCGAGAACTCCTATCATGGCGAGGTAATCAACTATATCAGCGACAATCTCGCAAATGAAGCCGTTACATCAAGCGGCATGGGAGACGAGTATACGATGGAGGACATTCTCCAGATGAATCCCGACTATATCATCGTCGCCTATAATGCTGATCATGAATATTATGACACGATCATGAACAGCGCCGACTGGCAATCGCTCCGGGCGGTCCAGGACGGAAATGTCTATGAAGCACCATACGGCCCTTACAGCTGGATGGGAAGCCCGCCATCTGTAAACCGCCTTTTATCGATGATATGGCTCGGGAACCTCTACTACCCTGATGTATTCGACTATAACGTCGACGACCGCGTAAAGGAGTATTACTCGTTGTTCTATCACTATGACCTGACCGATGACGACCTGTCCGAATTAATGGAATACGCAAAGCCGGCCGGCTCATCATCCCTGGGTTCAGCAACATCGACAGGGACTTCCGCCTATGCAAACCAGTCGCCGGCACCGCTGTTCGCACTGATGGCAGGGCTCGGGCTTGCGGTTTTGATCAAAAGACGCAACCATTAAATCTTTTTTTTGAATAGTTCCATGGCTGGTGTCATGGAAATCGGTAGTCATGTGCCATGTATCACGTGAATCCTGATTTTATTGTTGATGTTTTTATTTGCGGCATTATGTACGACTATGTCATCTAAATATGGAGATAAGATAAATATTACAAATATGGATGACAACAATCGGGAAGGGTATATCTCGACGGAAAACGGGCGGATCTGGTTCAGAATTGTCGGAGCAGACGGCAAAAAGACACCACTCCTTCTGCTGCACGGAGGGCCGGGTGCTTCTCATGACTATTTCGAATCCCTGTCGGTGCTCTCTGATGAAAGACCGGTGATATTCTATGATCAACTCGGCTGCGGAAACTCGGACAAGCCTGAAGATCTTTCAATTTATACAGTTGAAAACTACGTGAAAGAATTAGGCGAAGTTCGTAATGCTCTCGGGCTTGACGAAGTTCATATTCTCGGGCAGTCGTGGGGCGGCGGGCTTGCGGCTGCGTACTATCTCGACGGAAATCCAAAAGGAGTGAAGGGCCTGATCTTATCTTCCCCTCTTCTCGATACGGGAAGATGGATCTCAGACCAGAAGGCGTACCTGTCGGAGATGCCTGAAGAGATACAGGAGCATGTCAGGTACACGGAGGAGACCGGGAATTATGATTCAAAGGAATACCAGGACGCGATGAACTATTATTATTCGGTTCATCTATGCAGGCTCGATCCATGGCCGCCTGTTTTGGTTAAAACGTTTGAAAAGATGTCGATTCCTGTTTATATGCATATGTGGGGGCCGAGCGAGTTCACATGTACAGGAATCCTGAAATCGTTTAACCTGACCCCAAATTTGTCCGAAATAGATGTGCCTGTCCTTTTCATCTGTGGGGAGTATGATGAGGCGGCGCCCGGCTCAATGAAATACTTCAGCAGTCTTGTAAGTAACCCGGAACTTCTTATCATCGAAGATGCGTCACACGAGAATCATCTGGAGAAAGAAGAGGAATACACAGCAGCCGTAAGGAAATTCCTGAATGCGGCGGATTAAAGATCAAATTGGATTTGTCCCCCGGTATATATATGATGTGCTCGAAGTTTGACAGATCTATTTTCTTTTGTTTCAATGTTCAGATGATATGGTTGATTTATGAAATTTATGAGATATAAAGCGGGATTGTGTAAAAAAAGAAACATTTATTCAGTTTGATGTCCGACAGATGATTAACTGATGTACTCCGGATTATATTCCCGCGTATTCATTCCTGAACAGCTTTTATACGATAAGAACAAGGTTCTAACCTGCTTTCCGGGGCCTTTGTCGGAGGTTGCCCTTTGAAATTAGTGATGACCAGTGGCAGAACGATACGGCAGGGCGAACAGCTTTATTATAAGGATCATCCTGAGTATACTGCCCAGACTTCTTTATGCTATATCAACCCCCTGGATCTCCTCGGGATCGGGGTGGACGACGGTCAGAAAGTAAAAATTTCCAGCGAAGCGGGAGAAACCATTTTTAAAGCAGTATCCTGTGCGGATATTTTACAGGGGATGGTTTTCATTCCCGTCGGCCCGCATGCGAATTATATCCTGCATTCAAAGACCCACGGGACAGGTGCCCCGGATTACAAATGGGTGAACGTCGACGTTGTCCCTGCCGGCGAAGATGAGGAAATTCTCACGGCATGGGAGATTCTCGAGCATGAGGGCGGCTGCCGTTTTGATATCGGAGATCCTGTCTGCGTGACGAAGTCTCCCTGCGGGGACTGTGTAATCGACGATGTCGTCTGCCCCCTTTGCGGTTGCCTCTGCGACGACATCCGGATAACGATTAAGGACAACCAGATTACGGGCGTCGATAACGGGTGCAGTTTGAGCAACGGCAAGTTCACTGCACGGGGGAGGCTGAAAGAGCCTATAATGAGAGAGGGCTCCGGCTGGAAAAATATCTCCTATGACGAGGCGATCGACTACACCGCCAATATGCTCCTTGATGCCGACAGGCCGCTTCTCTTCGGGTTCTCGGGGACTTACGGCGAGGCCCAGTGCATGGGGATATCGATCGCAGAGATGTGCGGTGCGGTGATCGACAACTGCTCGTCGATCTGCCACGGTCCGTCCATAATGGCCATCCAGGAAGTAGGGCATCCCGGCTGTACGCTTGGCCAGATCAAGAACAGGGCCGATGTCATAGTATACTGGGGATCGAACCCGATAGAATCCCACCCGCGTCATATGAGCCGTTATTCCACATACGCCGACGGCTTCTTCCTGAACAACGCCTTCCGCGAGAGGAAACTTATCGTAGTCGACATCAGGGAGACCGATGTCGCGAAGAATGCCGATGAGTTCATCCAGATAAAACCGGGTGGGGATTATGCGGTGTTCTCCGCCCTGAGGGCTATTGTCAGGGGAAAGAGAGATGTAATTCCCCCCATGGTCGCCGGTGTAAAGCGGGAGCAGCTCTTCAGGGTTGTAGACATGCTTCTTGAGGCCAAGTTCGGAGTTTTTTTCACAGGGATAGGCCTGACCGAATCGCCCGGGAAATACAAAAACGTCCGAAACGGAGTAGAACTCGTCGACGAGCTTTCGAGGCATACCAAATTCACGCTGACTCCGATGAGGGGGCACTGGAACGTATACGGGACAAACCAGACATTCGCTTATCTGGGCGGTTACCCGTATGCAATCGATTACTCGCGTGGCACTGCATTCTATAATCCCGGAGAAACCTCGGCTGTCGATCTTCTCAGGAGAAAGGAGGCCGACGCGTGTATTATTATCGGCAGTGATCCCGGGGCGCATTTCCCGAGAGAGTGTGTCAAACGTCTTTCCGAGATCCCGTGCGTCGTTATAGATCCCTTTGTCGCACTCAGCACGGCAGTCGCCAATGTGCATATTCCTGTTGCCGCATGCGGAATCGATGCCGAAGGGACCGGCTACCGCCTGGACGCCCTGCCTCTCTGGGTGAAAAAAGTCCTTGAACCCACCATGCCTAACGATCTCGATGTTCTCACCCGGATATACAATATAATAAAGGAGGCGAAGGGATTATGAGCGAATATCTCATCAAAAACGGCTGGGTCATCGATCCCCTGAACAATATATACGGCGAGGTAATGGATATCGCCGTTAGGGACGGAAAGATCGTCGAGTCTGTCGGAAGCTCCGCCGAGGTGATCGATGCGGGCGGAAACCTGACTATGCCGGGCGGTGTGGATTCCCATACACATATCTGCGGAACGAAGGTGAACTTCGGCAGGTACATGAGCCCCGAGGATATGCGTGCAGGAAGGGGGCGTGCCCGCCGGAATATGCATCCTGTCTCGGGATACAGCGTCCCGACGGTTTATGCGAATACCTACCGCTACAGTGCCATGGGGTATACGACAGTTCTCGAAGGTGCGATGGCTCCGTTCGAAGCCCGGCACACTCACGAGGAGTTCGCCCATACAACCCTCCAGGATACGATGGCCAATACGCTTTTCGACGGCAACTGGTCGGCGATGGAGGCGATCCATGACGGCGACCTTAAGAAGACCGCCGCCGTCGTAGCATGGTACCTGACTGCGGCAAAAGGATTTGGGTTAAAGCTTACAAATCCCGGCGGGACCGAGGCATGGGGATATGGTAAGGACGTAAACTGTATCCATGAAAGGGTACCGTATTTCGATGTGACGCCTGCAGAGATCATAGACTACATGATACGGGCGAACGAGTTCCTGAAGCTACCGCATTCGGTCCACCTTCACTGCAACAACCTAGGAAAGCCGGGCAACTACAAGTGCACTCTTGAGACGATGAACAGGACGCCGGACTTAAACGACAAGAGGCAGACCCTTTACCTCACGCACGTCCAGTTCCATTCTTACGGCGGATCTTCCTGGCATGATTTCTGCTCGAAGTCAGACGATGTCGCGTGGATGGTGAACAGAAAATCACAGGTTGCAATCGATATGGGTCAGGTGATGTTCGGGAGGACGACCACGATGACGGCAGACGGTCCGATGGAGTTTAATCTCTTCCGTCTCTACAACAACAAGTGGAGCAACCATGATGTCGAGCTTGAGACCGGGTCAGGAGTTATTCCGGTATTTTACAGCAGGAAGAATCTCGTCAATTCAATAATGTGGGCGATAGGGCTTGAACTCGCCCTACAGGTGAAAGACCCGTGGCGCTGCATGCTTACGACCGACAACCCCAACGGAGCTCCGTTTGTAAAGTATCCCGAGATTGCCGCCCTTTTGATGAGCAAAAAGTACCGTGATCTCGAGATGGAGACCGTTCATCCGGATATCTATAAACGTGTTCTGCTTCAGACTCTTGACCGCGAACTCGACTGGAACGAGATCGCGATAATGACCCGGGCGGCGCAGGCGAAGGCTCTCGGAATAGTAGATCTCGGAAAGGGTCATCTTGGAGTCGGTGCAGATGCGGATATCGCCATATACCCGTTAAAACCGTACGAGATCGATCCTACGGTCGAGTATGAGAAGGTGATAGCAGGTCTTTCGTGTACCGAGCATACGATAAAAAGGGGAAGGCCGGTCTCAAGGAAGGGCGCATGCCTTGTTCACGGGAGTAATACTACGTTCTGGGTAAAACCGGAGGTTCCAGAGGAGTATGACATCAGCCGTGACCCGGAGTTCATAAAGAAGTTCGAGAGGTATTATACAGTCAGGATGAGCAATTATCCTGTCCGCGAGGAGTACCTGCACAGGAATTACTGTATCGAGACGAAACCCGATTTTTAATTTTCAATATCTTTCCTGAGTACTCATTTATATAATCTCCATTCAAAAGAGATCCATATGTCAGAGATAGAGCTATTTAAGGATTTTAAGCCGGTGACGCGGTTTAAAAAATATAATCTTATCGTGGTCTCTCTGGTAGTAATTATCCTGTGGCTTTGTATTGCGTGGATCATACCTGTTTTTGAGAACACTCTTCTGAATATTATAGTCGTTGCTCTGTTGATTATCTCCCTCCTGGTTACTGTAGTATGGAATTCACTTTATTACAAATCGATCGTCTATCACCTGAACGAAACCGAGATGACATGGAAGAGAGGGGTCTGGTTCAGGCAGACTGGAATTGTTCCGTACAACAGGATTACCAATGTCGATATCGTGCAGGGGCCCCTGATGAGAATTTTCGGAATATCGAATCTCAGGATCCAGACTGCCGGGTACTCTGCGCAAAATGTTGCGGAGATCAGGATAACTGGTATTGAGGAGCCCGAACCTCTTCGCGAAATGATAATGGGCTTCGTGAGGAGCAGGGGGGCGGTCGCGGCAGCAACGGGCGGTGATGATAGTGAGAGTCCCGGTCAGGTTTCATCCGGAGAGATCCTTGACGAACTGCGGGAAATCAGGAAAATACTGAATAAAATAGCTGAAAAATAATCCTTTTTTTTGTGTATATAACATTAGGTAAACTCTAATTTATTGTAAAGCAATGATCATATATGGATGATGAGTATAAGGCCAGACTCGCCGGAATATTCCGTGAGAAGGGGATAGAGAAGGTGATGACATGCCCCCAGGCGATGGAGATAAACAAAGAATATGGCATCCCTCTGGCAGATATTGGTAAATACTGCAATACAAGCCAGATAAAGATCCGCGGATGCCAGCTCGGCTGCTTCAGATAAACATTTTTTGGGACAATTCAGGGTTAATTATGAAATCGTCTTTTTTGAGCCTGATTAGAGTAGACGAAGCAGTAGATCTTGCAAAATCCATTGCACCCGCGATGCCTCCGGAGAAGGTTCTCCTCGATGATGCCCTCGGGAGGGTTCTTTCAGAGGATGTCATGTCCGATATCGATATCCCGGGCTTTGACCGGTCATGGAAGGATGGCTATGCGGTCTTTGCCGCAGATACGACAAATGCGACCGATTCGATCCCTTCTATGTTGAAACTGAAGGGAAGGATCGATATGGGTGCGGGGGAGAAAATGTCGCTTTCAAGGGGGGAGTGCTTCAATATCCCTACCGGCGGCCAGATGCCTGAAGGAGCAGATGCAGTCGTAATGGTCGAGTACACCGATGAGGTAGGCGGCGATATTCTTGTCAAACGGCCGGTTGCAGTCGGTGAGAACGTTGTAAAGAAAGGCGAAGATTTTCCTGAAGGCGGCGTTGTTTTCGGAAGAGGTGAGGTTCTTTCTGCATCCGATCTCGGTGCCCTGGCTGCGATAGGCTACTATGAAGTGCCGGTCATGAAGAAACCGGTCGTAGGAATAATCTCTACAGGAATCGAGATCGTCCCTGTCGACAAAAAACCGGAGATAGGAGAGGTCAGGGATGTAAACAGCTACCTCTGTTCCGCGTTCGTCAGGAAACAGGGGGGAATCCCGCTGCATCTGGGAATTGTCAGGGATAATGACGAGGAGATGATCTCCCTTATCCGGAGCGGCGTGGACAAGTGCGATCTGATCCTGATATCCGGCGGGAGTTCGAAGGATATACGTGATATTACCGCCCGTGTTCTCTATGCAGAAGGCGAGGTGCTTGCACACGGCGTAATGCTTGCACCGGGCAAGCCGACGATTATCGCAAAGGTTAGGGATACGCCTGTAATCGGAATTCCCGGTCACCCTGCCGCGACATATATGGTTCTCTCGGTAATTGTCCGTCATCTCCTCGCAGCAATGGCCGGTTTTTCAGATACCATGAAATCCGTCAGGAAGGCGAAGCTTGTCACAAACATATCCTCGGAGAAGGGCCGCGAGGAGTATGTGCGTGTAAAACTGGTCGCAGAAGACGAAGCCATGCCTCTTTTCGGGAAGTCGGGTCTCCTGAATACGATCGTGGAAAGCGACGGCGTAATTAAGATCCCGGCCGGCCGCGAGGGCTTTGAGGCCGGTGAGGAAGTGGAGGTATTCCTTTGGTAAAGAGATATCTCTCCCAGATAACCCTCGATGAGGCTGTTGAGAAGGTGCTGGAACTTTTCGGGGGCCTTAAATCCTCAGGGACGGTTCCTCTTGCAGAATCTGCGGGGAGAATTACAGCCTCCCCCGTATATGCGGGATACAGTGTTCCTGTGACCAATGTCTCCGCGATGGACGGGGTCGCACTGAAGAGCAGCGATACATTCGCGGCGAGCGAGCAAAACCCGGTTTCGGTCAGGGATTTTCTCAGGGTAAATACGGGGAACGCAGTGCCGCTTACATACGATGCGGTCGTCATGATAGAGGATGTGTGGTTCGAAGAGGAAGGCGAAGGGATTACCATCCGGAAGAGTGCAAGACCCTGGCAGAATGTCAGGGCTGCAGGCGAGGACATAAAGCAGGGAGAGCTCATTGTTCCGAAGAACTACAGGATCAGGCCGTTTGATATCGGGGCGCTCGGGACATACGGGGTAACCGATCCGGTGGTTAAAAAGCTCAGGGCCGGCCTAATCCCAACCGGCAGCGAACTTGTTCCGATCGGAACGAAACCGGGACCCGGACAGGTCGTCGAGAGCAATATCACGATGGCGGCGGCGTGGCTTGGAGAGCGGAACGTCGATACGATCTGCTATCCCCCGACACCCGATGATCCCGAAATGATAAGGGACGTGATCTCTGAGGCGGTTCTTGAAAACGATATTATAATTGTCTCCGCAGGGTCGTCCGCCGGAACAAGGGATTTCACGGCAGGAGCGATCGGGGAGCTGGGGAGACTTGTGTTCCACGGGATCGCGATGATGCCGGGCAAGCCGATGATCCTCGGGGAGATCGAAGGCAAACCTGTAATCGGCCTCCCGGGCTATCCGATATCGGCCCAGGTTGTACTCAGGGAGGTGCTCGGCCCCCTGCTTGACACTCTCGGTTTCAGGGGTCCGCCTTCGGAAAAACTTGAGGTCTCTCTTGCCGGCGACCTTACTTCAAATGTAGGTTATGACGAGTTCGTCCTCCTTTCCGTTGCGAAGCACGGCGATCATTATATCGCGTCGCAACAGTCGAGAGGTGCGGGAGTGCAGATGGCATCCATACGATCAAATGCCTACCTCAGGCTTCCTGCCCCGATAGAGGGCTATGCCGAAGGGGAGAGGGTTATAGTGAATATGACCCGGAGCATCGGCCATGCCGACAGGTCTCTGCTCGTGACCGGTATCATGGAACCGCCGATAGGCTGGCTCTCGAACATCCTGAGCGAAGAGGAGATCTGGCTGCATAACGGCAATACCGGAAATATCAGCGGGATTATCGCCATGAAAAAAGACATCTGCCATGCGGCGGCTCTTCATGCACTCTCGGTCGAAGGAGGATATAATACCGAATATATCAGGCAGTACATGCCGGGCGAAGAGATCCACATGACCGGCATTGCAGGAATTATTCTCGGCATCGCATCAAAGACTGGTATAGGAATCGACGAACTGCCCGGCTCATCCATAGTCAACCAGCCGGCAGGATCGGAGTGCAGGATAGTCCTTGACAGGCTTTTTTCCGGAAGATCAATCGATCCCGAATCCGTGAACGGGTATTTCCGGGTCGTAAACAACCCGCTCTCAGCTGCAATAGCCGTTGCAGGCGGAAACTGCGATGCGGCGCTTACGTCGTATTCGATAGCGAAGACCTACGGCCTTGAATTCGAGCCTGTTGCAGTCGAACAGTACGAACTCGCAGTACGGGCGGAGCACATGCAGGACGAGAGAGTTCTAAGGCTAATCGATGCAATATCCTCGGAAGAATTCATACGGGTTCTGGATGATGCCGGCAGTTATGATTCCGGTATTACAGGAAAGCGAAGAATAATCCAATAATTGAAAAACTGAATTCTGATTATAGCTGATTGAATTGTCTGCTGTAATCTGGATAAAAAGAAAATATTCAGAATATTATTATTTTTAAGTGCTCTGCTCAGACTCAGTTTTATCTTTTTGCCTCAGGTCCCAGCCGGATTTTTTGTATCTGCTGATGAACAGCGGCCATGTTCCGAGAAGCAATATGCCTGCGAGGAGAATTCCTGCATAGACAAGGGGATTCAAATTCGCCCCGGCAGGCTGGAAGAATCCGATGACGAATGCAAGGACGCTGGCAATGAGGCCGAGAGACGCAACAACGCCCATCGCAGGGACACGGAAGCCTCTCTTTTTATCCGGCTCCGTTTTCCTGAGCCGCATTGCGGAGAGGAACATCATTACGTACATGATGAGATATAGCTGGACGCACATTGCCGATAGTATCCAGAACGCCTCCTGCACCGAGGGGATAAATGCAAAGAACAATGCCAGAACCGTTACGGCAATTCCCTGTACCAGCAATATATTCTCCTGCATTCCGTTTTTGTTGATCTTCTGGAACCACGGCGGGAGATAACCCTCCTGTCCGACCAGGAGAAGTCCTTTGCTCGGGCCGGGAATCCAGATAACGACAGATGCCAAAATTCCAATAACGATTAGAGCTGCCATGACGTGCGTTCCCCACGCGATTCCGACATAAGAGAACATGACATCGAATGCCTGGAGGACACCTGTCGTCAGGTTGATGCCGGATGCAGGGAGACACACCGATATTGCCAGGGTTCCGGGAATGAACACCAGGAGAATAAGGATGCAGGCAAGAAGCATCGCTTTCGGGAATGTCTTCTCCGGGTTGTGCATATCCGTTACGTGCACCGCGTTCATCTCCATTCCGGCGTAAGAGAGGAAGTTGCTTATGATAAGTACTATACTTGCAAACCCTGCCCATACAGGAATGAAACTTGCCTCGGACCCGGTTATATATGACTTTCCTCCGGTCGATATGAAAACGACCGCCAGTACTACGAGTACCAGGACGGGAATCAGAGTGCCTACGATTAACCCCTTGCTTCCAACCTGCGAGAACGTCTCTACGCCTCTTAATGCCAGGTGGTTGGCAATCCAGTAGACCGCAATTATGACAATTCCCACGAACAAACCGTTGTTTGCCAGCCCCGGATCGAATATATAAGCGAGGGCCGCAGCAAAGAAGGCGAGCTGGGCGGGAAACCACACAACGTTCTGTACCCACTGCTGCCATATGGCAAACATTCCTGCGTTTCCGCCGTATGCTGCGTTGACCCACCCGAACACTCCCCCTTCCCAGCCGCTTGCAAGTTCTGCGGACACGAGGGCCGTCGGAACAAGGAAGACAACCGCAGGGATCACGTAAAGGAGAATTGATGCCAGCCCGTAGGGAGCCATAGCCGGCAGGCCGCGTATGCTTGCGACCGCGACGGTGGTCAGGAGGGCCATCGTTATCCAGTTGATTGCCTTTGGGGGAGTTGGTGCTGTTTTGTTTTTGTCGCTATTATCTTTCAATTCAGCTCACCTGCTGTTTATCTATGTAATTTTATGTTCCGGCTTCCCGTCATATGACATAAGTGGGAAACCGTTTCTCTGCTATGTGAACTTATTTTGATATATATCGTCATTTTTCTGAGATTAGTATAAATGCGTTGTCATTGGGCCGCTATGATATGGAATTCTGAAATATTCAGTTCCTGAACTTAAAAAAATGAAGAAGATATTGTATCTTCAGTTTTCCTGCTTTGAGTCGTTATTGCCTTTTGGCCTGAGATCCCATTCGGGTTTTTTGAATTCATGCAGGATGAACGGACCCGAACCCAGGATGATGATGCCTATGAGAAGTATTCCTGCATAGAAAAACGGATTCAGGTTTTCTCCTGCTGGCTGTATGAAGCCGATAAGGAATGCGGCAACGCTCGCTATCACACCGACCGAGGCTACAAACTTCATCGCAGGGACACGGAATCCGCGTTTTACATCCGGTGCGGTCTTACGGAGGCGCATTGCAGTCAGGAACATCATTACATACATTATAAGATATAGCTGAACCGCCATCGCCGACAGTATCCAGAAGGCTTCGCCGACAGAAGGTATGAGTGCATAGAATAGTGCGAGTGCAGTGACGATCAGACCCTGTACTGCCATTATGTTCTCCTGCATTCCTGCCTTGTTGGTCTTCTGGAACCATGGCGGAAGATAGCCTTCCTTTCCGACGAGGAGCAGGCCCCTGCTTGGACCGGGAATCCATGTTACGACAGATGCAAGTATGCCGATGACGATGAGGACTGCCATCAGTGTAGCTCCCCATGTAATTCCTATATGAGCAAAAAGGGTCTCAAATGCAACGAATACACCTGTTGTCAGATCGATCTGTGATGCAGGAAGGCAGGTTGCAATAGCCAGCGTTCCGGGGATGAAGATAAGAAGTATAAGGATCGATGCCAGGAGGATCGATTTGTGGAAGTTCTTCCCGGGGTCGTGCATATCGGTTACATGGACCGCGTTCATCTCCATGCCTGCAAATGACAGGAAATTGCTTATTATAAGGACAACTCCGGCAAAGCCCGCCCATGCGGGGATGAAACCGGAGGCCGAGACACTCATCTGCGGCTGTCCCCCGGTCCCGACGAATATTATTGCAAGGACCACAAGGGCAAGTACCGGTATAAGTGTACCTATAATGAGCCCTTTGCTTCCGATCTCCGAGAATGTCTTAACACCTCTCAATGCCAGGAGAGTAGCTATCCAGTATACAACTATGATGACGGCCCCGATGAAGACCCCGCTTCCTGCCAGCCCGGGGTTGAAGATATATGCAAGTGCGGATGCGAAGAAGGCGAGCTGTACAGGGAACCAGACGACATTCTGGATCCACTGCTGCCATATGGCGACCATGCCGGCCCTGCCGCCGTATGCCGCATAGACCCAGCCGAATATACCGCCTTCCCATCCGCTCGCGAGTTCGGCTGCCACGAGTGCCGTAGGGATAAGAAAAACGGCGGCGGGAATCACATAGAGGATGATGGAGCCCAGTCCGTATGGTGCCATCGCCGGAAGGCCGCGTATGCTCGCGACCGCGACGGTGGTCAGGAGGGCCATCGTTATCCAGTTGATGGTCTTTGTCTGTTTTACTTCAGCCGGTCCGGCCTTATCTTCATTTGTCATGATCTGACCTCTTCAGTGATGGAATCCGGACCCTGACTTCTCGTCGTGAACCGGTTCCGGCTGGCTCTCAAGTGTCGGAAGCTGGCGCTTTAAATCGTCGAGGAAAAGGTCTGCCAGGTCGTGTGAAAGGCCTCTCCTGACCACTATACGAAGTGCAGCGAGATCGGTCCTGTTAGCCGGGAACGTGTATGCAGGGATGAGCCACCCGCGTTCCCGCATCTTGTTCGATACGTCGAAGACAGAGAAATTTTTCACATTGTCTTTGAGTTTGAACGCGAATACGGGGAGTTCATCGCCTCTTGTAATAAGCTCGAACGGTCCGAGCTTTTCGATCTCTTTCGAGAGATACAGGGCCACCTCGCGTGCATAACCCTGTACTTTCGTATAGCCGTCAAAGCCGAGACGGAGGAAGTTGTAGTACTGGAGTATTATCTGCGAACCGGGTCTTGAGAAGTTGAGAGCAAATGTCGGCATGTTCGATCCCAGGTAGTTGACGTAGAATATCAGGTCTTCGGGGAGCATCTTTGCATCTCTCCAAACGACCCACCCGACACCTGGGTATACAAGCCCGTATTTGTGCCCGGATGTGTTGATCGATGCGACCCTCGGGAGGCGGAAGTCCCAGATTAAGTCCTGGTCGAGGAATGGTGCGATCATACCGCCGGACGCGGCATCGACATGGACGGGGATGTCGATCCCTGTTTTCTCCTGGAACTTGTCCAGTGCATCACAGATCTCCTTTACCGGCTCATATGATCCGTCGAATGTGGAACCAAGTATTGCAATGACTCCTATGGTATTTTCGTCGCAAAGTTTTATGGCCTCCTCTGCCGAGAGGTGGAAGCGGTTTCCTTCCATCGGGACGAGGCGCATCTCGACGTCCCAGTAGTTCGCAAACTTCTCCCAGCAGACCTGAACATTGATCCCCATAACGATGTTGGGTTTGTCGACAGGTTTTCCTCCGGCCTTTCTCTTGTGCTGCCATCTCCTCTTCATCGCAAGGCCCCCGAGCATAGCGGCCTCGCTCGATCCTGTAGTCGAGCACCCGGTCGAATTGTCGGGATCTGGTGAATTCCAGAGGTGGCTGAGGATGCTTACACACCGCATCTCGAGTTCGGCGGTCTGCGGGTATTCGTCCTTGTCGATCATGTTCTTGTCGAATGTCTCGGACGCGAGTTTCTGTGCTTGGGGCTCCATCCAGGTGCCGACAAATGTAGCGAGGTTCAGCCTTGCATTTCCGTCCAGCATCAGTTCGTCGTGAACAATCTGGTAGGCTAGGTCCGGGCTCATCTCCTTTTTGGGCATTGTGCACCTGGGAATACTCTCGAAGCCTTCCTGTGCGAAAACCGGATCGATTCTTATCTCTTTTGCATTATGTTTAGGTCCTTTCGGATGTTTTAGTCCCATTTTTCATTCCTCCAACAAAAAAAATGAATCAGGTATTCCGAAGCAAATGATTCGAAGGATCCCGGGTGCCTGATTCGTTCGAAATTTTCTGTTCAGCAGACAGTATGAAATTCTGGTATTTAAATGTTCTTTTTGGATTGTGGTTTCTTCTCAATTAAAGGTCTCAAAATTAAGATTGCAATGTAAAAAAAGAAGTTTTTACTTATCATAGTTCTCAATATTTAACAGGACTTAAAAGTTAGCAATAATGTCTTTACAACCTGATATAACCATATTTATGGTTCCGGGAAGATTTAGCAGAAGATATATGAAGTGATGTTTATGGCAACTGAAGATACTGTAAATTACTGGAAAGGAAGGGAAATTGTCTACAGGCCGATAGGCGTGATACATTCCGAGCACACCGAGCAGGAGAATACACCGATCCAGGGGATATTCAATCCGTCTGTGGGTGAGATAGAACTCTACCCCGAATATGAAAAAGGGCTGAAGGATATAGACAAATTTTCACATCTCATTCTGTTGTACCATTTCGATCGCTCCACAGGCCCGAAGCTGATCCAGGAGCCTTTCCTGGACGGTGAGAGCCCGAAGGGAATCTTTGCGATCCGTCATTTCAACAGGCCCAATCCGATCGGCTTCTCGATTGTCGATCTCCTCGGTGTGAAGGGAAACAGGCTGAAGATAGGTTCGGTCGATATCCTGGACGGAACACCGCTGCTTGACATCAAGCCGTATGTATACAGGTTCGATCACCGCGATGAGGTAAAGAGCGGCTGGGTTGATGAAAAGCACCTTGACGATATCGAAGAGTGGAATGCCACCCCGAAAGAATTGAGAGACCGGGAAAGAACCAAGTTTGAATGATATTGGAAATAAATTCCTCATCATTCAAATCATCAGGAAAAATTGTTTTTCTATCAATGAATCAAATGAAATTGTTTAATATGCCTCAAAAGTAAAACTGAACCATATGGTTAAAAAATTATTGGCTGCAACAGTCGGCCTTCTGCTGGTTTTTTCCGTATTACTGTGCGGATGTACCGGATCAGGCGATTCGGGCACCGTTCAGGCTGACAATGCATCCGGCGAAGAGAGCCTGCTGGTATACTGCGGCGCAGGAATGAAAGCCCCGATGCAGATCATCGGTGATAAGTTTACTGAAGAGACGGGAATTCCGGTAACATACAATTATGCAGGGTGCGGTCAGCTCCTTGCCCAGATGGAGCTTACACAGATGGGGGATGTCTTCATGCCGGGAGCAACACTTGAGTTTAATAATGCTAAGAAAAAGGGAATTGTAGGGAATGAATCCCTTGTGGCATATCATATCCCGGTCATCGGTGTGCCTTTGGGAAATCCCGCAAACATAACGTCGCTTGAAGATCTCACGAAAGGGGGAGTAAAGGTCTCCATGGGTGAACCTGACAGCATGGCTCTCGGAACGATTGCAAAGAACATTTTCAACAAGAGCGGCATCCTTGACGAGGTAATGGATAATGTCGTTGTCCAGAGGGCGACAGTAAACGAGATTGTAACAGATATAACTCTCGGCAATGCCGATGCAGCGATTATCTGGTCGGATCTCTACAATCCTGAAACAATGGAGATAATTGAGATACCGCGTTCGCAGAACCTGATAAAGATTATTCCGATTGGAACTCTGACATTCTCCGATCAACCGGAGACAGCCCAGAAGTTCGTAGATTTCGTTGCCTCGGATTCAGGCGGCAAAGCCATATTCGAGGAATACGGATTTATCGTGTATCCTAATTCGGAATATGCGGACATCACTCCCTAATTTTTTTATTTATGAAGTCTGCAGTTTTTGTGTTTTCAGGAATCTGTTCTTTTGGCAATATTTCTGCAGGAATAACCGGCATAACAGATTAAGAGGAAATTTATGTATATATCTGTAAATGGAGGGTTCAGGATTTTATTGCCCGGAAAGGTGAGTGGAATAAGTGAGTGATATCAGGCATTCCCGGCTCAAAAGGTTTTCAATAGGCGTCGGGGTATTCGTTACTGCTTTCATACTGGTTGTGCTCCTCCTGATTGTTTCATATTCCGGGCCGGAGGCGTTGGTCTCATCGATATTCTCTGATGAGATGATGTTTGCGATCTACCTGTCTATCGTTACATCTGTGACTTCGACCGGGCTTTGCATACTTTTTGCCATTCCGGTTTCTTATGCACTCGCAAGATATGAATTCCCCTTCAAGAACCTAATCAACACGTCAATCGATCTCCCGCTCGCACTTCCTCCCCTTGTGGCAGGTGTCGGCCTTCTTCTTCTCTTTGGGCAGACGGCTCTCGGGAAAGGTCTTGCAGCGGCTGGAATAGAATTCATATTCACACCTCTCGGGATAATCGTGGCGCAGTTCTTTGTAAATCTCCCTTTTATGGTGAGAATTCTCAGATCTACATTCCAGTCGGTAAGCCCGAGGTATGAATATGTCGCGAGAACCCTCGGGTGCAGTGAGCTTCAGGCATTTATAAAGGTCACACTTCCGATGGCAAAGAACGGGTTTTTTGCAGGGACCGTGATTACATGGTCGAGGGCTATTGGAGAATTCGGAGCGGCTTTAATGGTCGCAGGTGCAACGAGAATGAAAACCGAGTCGCTTCCTGTTGCGGTGTTTTTGAACATGTCGACAGGGGATCTCGATATGGCAACGGCCGCCGCGACCATCCTGATAATTATTGCAATCATCTCATTGTACGTGTTTGAAAGATACGGGGGAACCACTCAGATCTAACGGTGTAGCCTATGCTGGAATTAAAAGATATTTCTATTAAACTGGGTGAATTCTCCCTTGAGAAGATAAATCTCTGTGTTGATAAGGGTGAATACATGGTCATCCTCGGACCGACCGGAGCCGGAAAGACTATAGTACTCGAAACGATTGCAGGGATATATCCACCTGATTCAGGGAGCATAGAATTGAACGGAGAGGATATCACGTTTGCCGACCCGAAGGACAGGAACATCTCGATGGTCTACCAGGATTATATGCTCTTCCCGCACCTTTCCGTGTATGAAAACATCGCCTTCGGCCTCTCGGTGAAGAAGACACCGGCAGACGAGATTGAAAAAAAGGTGTCCGAGGTTGCGGAGATCCTCGGGATCTCGCATCTCCTCCACCGGTCCGTTATAAATCTAAGCGGCGGGGAGAAGCAGAGGACTGCAATATCGCGGGCGATCGTGATGGAGCCCCATGTCCTTCTTCTCGACGAACCTCTCAGCGCACTTGATGTAAGAACCCGTGAAAGGTTGAGGAAAGAGCTTAAGAGACTTCATACGAGGTTTAAGACTACCGTTCTCCATGTCACCCACAACTTCGAGGAGGTCTTCTCCCTTGCGGATCGCGTTGCGGTCCTCAACCAGGGAAAGATAATACAGATCGGTGTCCCCGACCAGGTGTTCTCGCAGCCCGAGTCGAAGTTCATTGCCGAGTTCGTGGGCACGGAGAACATATTCCGCGGTGATATAACATCCGGTTCAGGCTGTTCTGTTATTACAGTTGATGGTCTTGAAATTGTTTCCACCGCAACGGGAATTGAGGGAAATGTCTATGCCTCAGTCCGGCCGGAAGACATAATGCTCTCAAGAGAACCTTTGAAGACTCCTGCAAGGAATTCGTTCGAAGGTGTTGTAGAGAGTATCACCAATAACGGAACGATGGTCGAGATCCGGGTAGACGCAGGAATCCCGTTTGTTACTGTTCTTACGAGAAGAGGATTCAGCGATATCGGGATAAAAGAGGGAGATTCGGTTTTCCTGACCTTCAAGGCGGCGGCTGTTCACGTATTTTCGTGATCTTTCAGCTCTTCATGCCGCCCAGGTCAGATACTGCTCTGTCTATTGCATTGCAGGCAGACCGTGTGTCGACGGAGGCGACACCGATCATCACTTTTTTTCTGTTTACTAATATTTTCACGGAGATTATGCCTTCGTGCTCCCCGATCTTCCCGGCGATCTTTCCGTAATCCATAGGAATATTCTCTAAAACACCGGAGAAAGTTACAATTGAGGCACCTGCAGGAGCTCTTTCATCCTCCTCCAGTTCTTTGACAAGCCCGCCAAGAGTATAATAATCATCGAATGCATCGAGCGATTCGATTACGTCATCGACTGTAGGATCTCTGAGCAGGCATTCACCGGATTCCAGCTCTCCCTTGACGATCTTTTTGAATCCGTACTCCTTGAATCCCTCGATTATTGCATACTTCATCCCCAGGTCACAGAGAATTTCAAGAGATCTGTCAAGGTCGTCATCCCTTACTGTAAGAACGGTCTTTTCCGCGTCCACCCCTGCAACGCATTCGGCACCGTGCTCGTAATGCGTAGTCGTATCCTTTCCTTCCGCGAGCTCAAAGATGTGGTGGCCCATGTGCTTGATGACTCCTACCTTTCCCGGAAACATTACTGTCATTCTTTCGAGAAGGCGGTGTATAAAATAGGTTTTGCCGGAATTCGACCTTCCTACTACCTGAATTACTTTCATCCTGAAGCAGTCCCTATCGTGTGCTCACTGAATGAACCGGGAAGGGAACATTCCCTGATTCCATCTCTTCAAGGACTTCGTCTATATGGATTATCTCGCTGTAATCCGAGCCTGCGAGGCAGTACCCCGATTTATCTATGGCCCATACGGGGTATTTTATCGCAGCATCCGGAATATCGATCGTGGGGAGTTTCCTGAAATTAAGGAGGTCGTGCGGATTTCTCTTAAGATTTCCGGCGATCTCATCAAGCTCTTCAACCCACCGCTTCAGCTCTCTCACATCAACCTTGTTCCATCTGAGTATCTGGTTAATCTTCATGTACGCATCTCGTTCGAGAAGAACGACATTGACGGATGATTCGTTGCCGAGATAGAATTCAAAGAAATCGGCTACATCATCAAGTCTTTTTGACAGAAAATCCAGTGAACTGCCAACCCCGCTGATTCCGGATTTGATCTCTTTTTCATCTAGGAATTTCAGATTCCTGAGATCCTTTTTAAGTTCCTGGAGGGTTTTAGTAATATCTTTTATTTCATTTACATTGTTCCTGAATTTTTCATGAATCTCCGTCAGGAAGAATGCGGCTTCTTCTTCTGCACCCATTGGATATTAGTATGGAAAGACAGGGATATAATCGTTTCAACATCGGCAGGTTAGAGGGTTTTTACTTTAATGGCCGTATTGTTGCTTGAAATGAAACCTTTTTCTAATTAACTGGTAAAAAATAATTAGATCTACATATATGCTGCAGCTGCAGTTGCCATTCCCGGAGAATAGTTATGAGAGTTGTAAAACTTACACCAAAACCACGAAAAAATCCCAATCTTCCCGTAGAAGCAGAATCAATAATCCCCGAGCATTTTATGGATGAATCATTCCGCGACCTCAGTGTATGGGAGGGGAACAAGGAGAAAAGCTTCTGTGATTTCTTCGATATAGAAATTGCCGGCGAAGCCGCTTCCCCCGACGATATCGTACTTGTGCTTGCTGGCGAAACCAGGACATTAAAGCGTATCGGCGAATATATGACCGCAGGAAAGATCACTGTCGAAGGCGATATCGGAATGCACTGCGGGAATTTCATGAGCAGCGGAACAATCGAGATCATGGGTGATGCGGACGGGTGGCTCGGCCGCGAAATGAGGGGCGGAAGGATTCTGTGTCACGGGAATGCGGGCCATTACTGCGGTTCGGGATATCGTGGAGAGAAGAGAGGAATGCGTGGAGGTGTCCTCGAGGTGATGGGAGATACCGGTGATTTCTGTGGCGAATTCCTTGCAGGCGGGGAGATCATAATTCATGGAAACTGCGGCGATATGACAGGTGTCGATATGAGAGACGGCATCCTGAAGGTCTACGGCGAATGCAGAAGAGCCTGCGGGAACATGAAGGGCGGCACTGCATATTTCTTCGGGAAAGTGAATGCAATGCACCCGACATTCAGGGATGAAGGGGAGACGAACGTTGACGGAAAAATAATGCATCATTTCGCTGGTGATGTGGCAAACAGGGGGAAGGGATCACTTTACGTAAAAGAATATGAATACTATTAATTTGAGTTTTTAAGCCTGAAAATTTATTATTTTTTTGAATAATTTCATTTCCTTTATTTTTTATTGTGAAGATCGGCCTTCAGCCTGTCGATCGCATCCATCACGGCTTTGAATGCCTCCTGCCTGTGCGATGCTGCGACAGCGATATAAGTCACGTCATCGCCGGCATACAATCTTCCCTTGCTGTGGTAGAAGCGGACCCCGAGGATTCCGGGCACCTTCTCCATATCCTTCCTGATTTCGGCAATTATCTTGTCAATATAATCATAGTCGGAAAAGTCCATGTATTCGGTTCTCTCTTCTCCAGTGATCTCCCTGACAATTCCGTTGAAGTGGAGGTAGCACCCTGTTCTAGGGATATCGACTTCTTCCTTGAGCTCTTTTACAAGACCCTGCATGGTGTAATGATCGTCAAATTTGTCGAGTGCTTCAATTATTTCATCCGCAGATGGATCTTTAAGGATGCAGTTCTCAGCATCAAGATCCCCGAATATTGCCTTTTTGTAATTTAATCCTTCAAATCCGAGGATTATCGCATAAAAGATCCCGGAATCGGAAAAAAGATCGAGTGTGCCTGAGAGATCTGCATCCTTTATTGCAACGATCGTCCCTGCATTATGAACCTTTGCGGAATATGGAGCAAGACATTTCGATTCCGGCGGTTTTTCTGGTCCAAAATTGCAGATAACACCGGTTTTTCCCGGATTGAGAACTGAAAGTTTTTCAATAAATTCTGCAGTAGCAGTGTTATTTTCGGGATGGGATTCTCCTGTTATGTGGATGATCTTCATATAACCAGATCTGCACGATTAATATTTTCTATTTTCTGTTGATTCCCGGGGAGATAATCCAGGTCTCATACCTGCAGTAGATATGCCGGTTGAATAATGATCGAACCATCCGGGTAGTGGTATCTGCCTGAAACAATGTCGGGTTGTTATGCGTGTATCTTTTTTTCTTAATTTTCTCATGAAGAAGACAGGAAATCCGGCTCGCATAATCCCCCTTTTCTTATGTTCTGTGAATTTTGTTCCCGGGATCCATTTGTTTTTCCTAAAAAATCCCGGGAATCGATTTTTTCAGGGCGCACAATGTGATCACGATTTATCATCAATTATTGCCATAAAGAGTATTACTAAATAGTTCTTCATGTATTACGAACGGCCAAATAATATCAATATTGCGGTTTTTGTCGAAATTCATTCGACATTTGCCTTCTATTTTATTAGTATTATATTTGTCTTTATTAGGAATGCTTATATTCTGAGATATGATATTGTACCTTTGTCCCATGCGGGGACGTGCAGTAGTGATTAACATCGATAGCGACAGCATCCGCTGTCAGAGTTCAGTGAAAGTAAGGCATTGCACAAAGGGTATAGGAGGAAAATAAATGGCAAAATATTCCGAAACAATTGATCTCTATTCAGATGACGGAAAAGTCCTGAAGAGCAACGTAAACCTCGGTGCTATCAGTCCGCTTGTAAACCCGGCAACACTTAAGCTCATCGACTTAACCAAGAGGAGCATTGCAGTTAACCTTGGTGGAATCGAGGCAGCACTTAAGACCGGAAAGCTTGGAAAAGGCGGAATGATCATGGGCCGTGAACTTGACCTTCCGATTATGGCAAACAAAGACGCCATCGTCGCAAAGATCAAAGACATGCTCGATGTTGAAGGCGAAGGAACAGTTATAAACGAGTACAAGGGTGGAAACCTCCTTCTTGTAGAGGCTCCAAAGGCCCGTCTCGCAGCAGCATCTACATACGATGCAGCATTTACAGCAGTTGCAGCAGCAACAACCTACGCAATCGTCGACCAGTTCGACATTGATGCATTCAATGCATCGACCGTAAAGGCGGCAACATTCGGTGGATATCCGCACACGATGGACCCCGAAGGAGCACTTGTAACATCAGTCCTGAGCAACCCACAGAACAACGAGGGTCTCGGATATGCTCTTCGTAACATTGGTGTCAACCACTTTGTTATGATGACCGGCAGGAATGCAATGCAGGGTGCAGCACTTGCATCCACACTTGAGACTGCAGGAGAGTTCGAGATGGGCGGTGCAATCGGCCCGTTCGAGCGTCACATGCTTCTCCAGTATGTATACCAGGGTCTTAACGCAAACAACATGGTCTATGACCTCGTTAAGGAGAACGGTAAGACAGGAACTGTCGGTACAGTAGTACAGTCACTTGTTGAGAAGGCAATCGAGGACAAGGTAATCGTCCCCGGAAAGAAGGGCGGATACTTCCAGTTCTACGACACGAAGGACCCGATGATGTGGAACGCATATGCAGCAGCAGGAACAATGGCCGCAACAATGGTCAACTGTGGTGCAGGACGTTTCGCACAGGCAGTTTCATCGACACTGCTCTACTTCAACGACCTTCTTGAGCACGAGACCGGTCTCCCGTCAACCGACTTTGGTCGTGTAATGGGAACAGCAGTCGGATTCTCGTTCTTCAGCCACTCGATCTATGGTGGAGGCGGTCCAGGTATCTTCAACGGAAACCACGTAGTTACACGCCACGCAAACGGCTGTGCAATTCCGTGTGTGGTTGCTGCATGTGCACTTGATGCAGGTACACAGATGTTCACACCTGAGGGAACATCAGCAGTTATGGGAGAGACCTACGGTCAGATCCCAGAGTTCAACAAGCCGATCCAGCAGATCGCAAACGGAGTCTGAATAAACCAGATTGACAGATTGAAATGACGGAAAGCCACAAAAACTATCCCCAGTGCAAAATAGTCCCTATAAGGATGCTCTCTCCGGAAACAGCCGAGAAATTCCTTAACCTTATTGTCAGGGTAAAAGGGATCAGGAGGTTCGTAATAAACGGACCTTCTCTTCCGAAAACCGTACCTTACGGTCCTGCAAGAGGTAAACCCAATGCCAATTCAAACAGGAGGGTTATACAAATAGGGGATACAGAGACGGAGCTTAGAGTTCAGGTCGGGGTTATCATACTCGAGGTTGAAGAAAGGTCCGTTATTGATGAGATCCGAAAGGTCACATCAGAATTCTTTGAAGGCAAATTTTCCTGCCAGGTACTGGAAGGAAAGTTCATGAAGACAGAGCCTACCACGAGTGATTATGCAAAATACGGCCCCAATGCGGATGAGATGATCCTGGGATTGGTAGATCCGCGTAAGAAAGAGGGTCCGGTTATCATACAGGGTTTGAAATAAATATGCCGATTGGCCGGGTCACACAGGTTGTAGACTGCCGCGAAAGTATGGGTATGGGAAAAGGCGGAGGCCTTGCCCAGAGAGGCACTATTTCGGAGTGCCGCTACCCTGATATAATAGTCGTCGGTATGTCTCCCGGCAGGAGGCATGTAACCAAACCCGTATGCGATATCACATCGGGTCTCAGGAGAGAGGGAGTTGAGTTTTCCGTAAGCACTCTTGTCCTCAATGCAGGAAGCGGAGTGCCGGCGGACGCTCCCGGAATCGCAGGTTCAGTTCTAGGGGCCTATTTCGGCCTCAATGCAAAAGAGATCTCACAGATTGAACAGCACAGGGTTGCGATACTTCATCACGGGAACGTAAGATCCCATGTTGTTGAGAAAGTTCGCTTTATCCTTCAGCATTGTGAAATCAACGCGATTCTTGTTTCCCAGGCGCCTGTAGACTATGAAGACCTTGCAAAGGTCGGAGTAAAGACGGCATACGTCATGCCTGATGAGAAAAATATTCGCACTAAGGGAAAAGTTGTTGCGATTGTAAGCGGGGTTACCCGTGGCCAGACGCCGACAAGAGAAAATCTGGCAGAAGTGATTTCAGCTGTTATGAAAACGATTAAAGAATAATTTGAGGTGAAATGAAAATGGCATACACACCACAGTATGGACCAGGTACATCCAATGTAGCCGCAAACAGGCGCAAACAGATGAACCCTGCAGTCCAGTTAGACAAGGTTCGTGACGTAACCGATGAGGACGTCGTTCTTATTCTCGGTCACCGTGCACCAGGTTCTGCAT
>NZ_KN360941.1:62911-65018 GCF_000784355.1 Methanolacinia paynteri
AACGCGCCTTCACAGCCGTACCAGCGTACATACACAGAATGCTACCGCTTCCGTGGTATCGATCCCGGTACACTCTCCGGACGTCAGATTGTAGAATGCCGTGAGCGTGACCTTGAGCAGTATGCAAAGTGGCTCATCGAGACAGAGATGTTCGAGCCCGCACTCGTCAGCTGCCGTGGTGCAACTGTACACGGACACTCGCTCCGTCTCGCAGAAGATGGAATGATGTTCGATATGCTCCAGCGCTGTATCCTCGAAGACGGTGTTGTAAAATACCAGAAGGATCAGATCGGAGAGCCCCTGGACCGTGCAGTAGAAGTCGGAAAGCCGATGGACGATGCATGGGTAAAGGACCACTCGACAATCTTCCACTCACTCGTAGGAACTGCATACCGTGATGATGCAGAATACGTCGAATACATCCAGCGCATTCACTCGCTGAGGACTAAATACGGCTTCATGCCGAAAGAGGAGTGATATAAATGGGAAAAATTGAGAGATCACAGAAACTCTTCCTCAACGCACTTAAGGAGAAGTTCCAGGGAGAAGACCCCGAGTCAGTAAAGACAACATTCTACAACTTCGACGGTGTCCGCCAGTCTCCGCGTAAGCGCGAGTTCATGGAAGAGGCAAAGAAGGTAGAGATGAAGCGTGGAATCTCCATGTACGACCCCGAGCACTGCCACCTTGGCGGACTGCCCATGGGTCAGAGACAGCTCATGACCTACCAGGTTTCACAGACCGACGTCTTCGTAGAGGGTGACGACCTGCACTTCGTCAACAACGCTGCAATGCAGCAGATGTGGGATGACATCCGCAGGACCGTTATCGTAGGAATGGATCTTGCACACGCAACACTCCAGAAGCGTCTCGGAAAGGAAGTTACACCTGAGACAATCAATGAATACCTCCACATCCTCAACCATGCAATGCCTGGTGGAGCTGTGGTTCAGGAACACATGGTCGAGACCCACCCGGGAATCGTCGATGACTGTTACGTAAAGGTATTCACAGGCGATGACGAGATGGCCGATGATATCGAGCCCCAGTTCCTCCTCAACGTCGACAAGCTCTTCAACGCAGAGCAGGCAGAAGTTCTCAAGAAGCAGGTCGGAAAGTCGATGTACCAGGCAATCCACATCCCGACAATCGTTTCAAGGACCTGTGACGGTGGAACAACCTCAAGATGGTCAGCAATGCAGATCGGTATGTCCTTCATCGCAGCATACAGGATGTGTGCCGGTGAGGCAGCAGTAGCCGACCTTTCATTCGCAGCAAAGCACGCCGGTGTTATCCAGATGGCAACCCACCTGCCCGCACGCCGTGCCCGTGGACCTAACGAACCCGGTGGAATCAAGTTCGGTCTCTTCTCTGATATCATTCAGGGTAACCGCAAGTACCCCAACGACCCCGCAAGGGCATCCCTTGAGGTAGTCGGTGCAGGAACAATGCTCTTCGACCAGATCTGGCTCGGATCATACATGTCCGGTGGTGTCGGATTCACACAGTACGCAACAGCAGCATACACCGATAACATCCTTGATGAGTTCACATACTACGGTATGGACTACCTTAAGGACAAATACGGCGTAGACTGCACACACCCTGACCCCGCAAAGCTCATAAAGCCGACACAGGAGGTCGTCAACGATCTTGCAACAGAGGTCAACCTCAACGCAATGGAGCAGTATGAACAGTACCCGACAATGATGGAAGACCACTTCGGTGGTTCACAGCGTGCCGGTGTAATGGCAGCAGCTTGTGGTCTTACATGTTCGATCGGTACCGGAAACTCCAACGCCGGTCTGAACGGATGGTACCTTTCGATGCTCATGCACAAGGAAGGATGGTCACGTCTCGGATTCTTCGGCTACGATCTTCAGGACCAGTGTGGTTCAGCAAACTCACTCTCAATGGAGCCCGACCGCGGTCTGATTGGAGAACTTCGTGGACCTAACTACCCGAACTACGCGATGAACGTCGGTCACCAGGGAGAATACGCAGCTATCGTCGGTGGTGCACACTACGGACGCGGAGATGCATTCTGTTTCAACCCGCTCGTAAAGATCTGTTTCGCAGACCCCTCACTGACATTCGACTTCGCAGA
>NZ_KN360941.1:65135-81494 GCF_000784355.1 Methanolacinia paynteri
GGTTTTATCTTCTGATATGGCCGCAGCGTCTTTTTTTAAGGCAGATGCCTTTCGAAAGCTTTAATAAACTACTAATCGACTTATTTCTGAATCCAGAAAGGGTTTCGTGTTGCATGTACTTTAGTGTGTGCGGCACACAGGAGGATGCCTGAATGGAAGAGTTGTTATTTGGCATCGGTATAAGTGCTATAGCAGGCGCTCTGGCGACAGTGTCCGGAGCTGCGGAGGATACTGAATCTGATATCGGTTCACAGGGTGACCCGAACTCGCAGGTTCAGCTGGCTCCGCAGATGGGTTATATTCACCGTATATTCAGTAAAGCTATATCCGGCGAACCCCCCGCGTACGGACTCTGGATTACGCTTGGAGCAGGTCTTGCATGGGCGCTCATGGCGATCAACTATAATCCGGTTCTTGCGATTATCCTTGGATCGGCAATTGCCGTATTCGTCCAGGGTGTATATGCTACAACAGCATACCTTGGAAGGACAGCAAGTCTGGCAAAATTTGAACAGCCGGTCTATATCGACGTGATAAAGTCGGTTACGACCGTGACTATGGCACATGCATTCGTAGCAATCTTTACATGTGTCACGATGTGTTTCCTCATGGTAAACGCTCTCGGACACCCCTTCCCGCTCCCGCTCATGGGTCTCGTATGGGGTATCGCTCTTGGTGCAGCAGGTTCTGCAACAGGTAACCCGTTCTACGGAAAGGAGCGCCAGTACCAGTCCCAGAAGTTCGGTGCAGGTGTACCGATCTCGGCATCAGGTAACATTGTCCGCTACGCAGAGGCAGGACAGCGCAGTTCACTCGACAACGGATGGTTCACATCCAAGCTCGGCGGCCCCGCATCCGGTGTCTGTTTCGGACTTATCGTATTCCTTGAACTGTGGCGTACAATCTTCTTCGAAGAGTTCGCAGGCGGTTGGGGAGCAGTTATCGCCGGTATTATCCTGATTCTCATCTTCATGATTGTGGACAGGTACATTGAGGTCTGGGCCCGTAAGACATACGGTCCTTACACAGAGGAAAAAACAGAGGAGGCGGCCTGAATGAGTGCACTTGGCGGTGGATCCGGCGGCGGAGAGGGAATGACCCCTGTCGGCATCGTTGTTGGTATCATCTTACTGATTGCGGCACTTGCAGCAATGTATGTAATCTCACCAGGTTTTGCGTTTACTTCTCTTGTGCTTGTGATCGTTGGTGGTCTTCTCATCGGATTCGGAGTTCACTTCGTTCCGGTCGGAGGAGCTCCCGCAGCTATGGGTCAGTCACCAGGTATTGCTACCGGTGTTACCATGCTTGCAGCCGGTGCAGGTCTCGCAGGTCTCTTCGGAGGAGCATGGGCAGCTGAACTCGGGTTCGGTGTTGCACTTGCCGGCGGAGCGATTGGCGGCGGACTCATGATGGCGGTTACATGTCTTATGGTCAACGTAGTGTACGTCTGGGGTATGGGTGTCCCTGCGGCATCAGGTAAGGTCGCAAAGGACCCGATTACAGGCGACACGTTCGAGGCATACAAGTCACAGGGTACCGAAGGTCACGGTCTTCCGTTCATCTCCTATGTAGGCGGTGTTATCGGAGGATGTCTCGGTGGTCTCGGCGGAACTCTGATCTATGTCGAGCTTCTCGGAGTCTATGAGGAATTCCTTCCGATATCGATGGGAGCATCTGCAGAAGCGGTCCTTCCGATTGCAGTAGGAATTGCAGGCATCATTGCTGTAGGTATGTTCCTTGTCAACGCGGTTATTGCTGCATACAACATCACGGGAACAATCGAAGGTCCGCACGACCCGAAGTTCAAGAGATTCCCTCGTGCAATTATGGGATGTGCAGTGGCTTCGGCAATCTGCGGACTGCTGGCAATAATTATGGCGGTAATGTGAGGTGTTAAAAAATGACAGTAGCAATTACAGCATCTGAAGGCGGAATGCCCCACAACAAAGCCCTTGCAATAGGGCTTATCGGAGCGATAATATGTCTTTATCTCACCTACGTAAACGCATACCTGCCCCAGCCTTTGTTCTCATTCTTCGGCGGACTTGCAGCAGTGCTTGCCCTCTGGTGGGGTACGGATACTGTTAAGCATCTCTGCAGTTACGGTCTTGGTACCGGTGTTCCGTCGGCAGGTATGATCGCACTCGGTTCGGGAGTTATTGCAATGCTTCTCGGAAGCAAGCTCAGCGCAATGGGATTCATATCCACACCACTGATTATCCCGATCGGAACGGTTATCATTGCCGCAATTCTCGGAATTATCATCGGTTTCATCTCTGATAAGATCGTTAACATGAATATTCCTGTTCTCATGGTATCTCTCGCCGAACTCTGTATGGTCGGTGCAATCATAATCATGGGACTTACTGCAATGGCAACAGGCTCATTCGTGTTCGCAGATCTGGTGTCAGGTTCTACCACATTCTTTGGAATTGTAATGTTAGATACCACCTCGTCATATCTCGGCGGCTGCGTTATCGCTGTCGTGTTTATGCTTGGTGCATTAGGTGTTCAGCATGCGTTCAACGCGTGTCTCGGACCTAACGAGTCACAGGACAGGACACTCATGCTTGCAGCAGAGTGCGGATTCCTGAGTATGATCACTGTATCTATCATATCCTTTGCATTCGTGAGCTTCCTTTCAGCAATTCTCTCGTTCATCATATCAGTTATTGGATGGGTGTACACATACCGTAAGTACTTCGAGCTCTCAAAGCGTGATGCGTTCATGTGGCTTGATGCAAAACCGATTCGTGAGAAGGAGGCCTGAAAATGGGATATATTCAAGTTCTTCCGGAATTCGGTCTTGTAGCGGATCCGGTCGTAGGTCTTGTAACCACAGCCGGAGCATCGCTTGCACCGATTCTGGACGAGATAGGAGAGGTAGAGAAGATTGCCGATGATATCGTAGGAATGCTCTCCGGAGAAGGCAATTTCCTTGCATCTTTCCCCCACAGGGAAAAATCACTTGTGTATGCCGGTGGCGTGACAGCTATGTGGTACGGTATGGCAGTTGGACTACTTATCGCGGGATTGTTCGCATTTGCTTTGATCTGAGGTGAAGAAAAATGGCAGATAAAAAATCTCCGGCCTCAGGCTGGCCAAAGATCCAGGGTGATTACCACACCGGCGATGCAAACAGCTGCGTTGTAGTAGTTACAATGGGTTCACACCTTGACGAGCAGGGCGTCTGCGATGCCGGCGCAGGAATGTGCGGTTCATGCAAGACCGAGAACCTCGGTCTTGAGAAGATCGTAGCGAACGTAATTTCGAACCCGAACATCAGGTTCATAATCACCTGCGGTACAGAAGTCAAGGGACACCTTTCCGGGCAGTGCTTAAAGGCCCTTCACGCCGGCGGTGTGGAAGGCGGAAAGATTGTCGGTGCAAAGGGAGCAATTCCGTTCATCGAAAATCTCAACGATGCCGCAATCAAGCGCTTCCAGGAGCAGGTCGAATTAATCGACATTATGGAGACCGAGGATCTCGGTGCAATCAAGGCCAAGGTTCAGGAATGCATAAGCAAAGACCCCGGAGCCTTTGAGGGCGACGCGATGGTCATTGAGGTCAAGGAAGAGGAAGGCGGTAGTGGCGAGACCGAGGGCGAGGAAGCCCCGATGACAGCCGAAGTCGCTCTCCTGCATGCCAGAATGAAGGTAATCCAGGAAAAGGTTACCGGCATGGGTCTCCAGGACCGCTTTGCAGCGGGTGTCTATTCAGGTAAAGTAGAAGGACTCATGATCGGTCTGATCGTGTCTTTTGCCGTTCTCGGCTTCCTGTTAATGGGGTGATAAGAGATGTCAGATGAAGAGAAATCAGGTCCGACAATAATAAGGACAGCAGCTATCGAGGACATGGTCGCCGACATGCGCTATAAAGGACAGATCCTGGCAAGGACCAACAAGCTTGAATCAGGTATAATGGATTCAGGTATTGTAGGTTTCATGTTTGGTCTCCTGATCACGCTGGCACTGACAATAGTTCCGGTATATCTGATGGGAGGTATCTGAGATGGCAGATAAGAAATCCCCCGCTTCCGGCTGGCCAAAGATCCAGGGTGACTACCACTCCGGCGATGCAAACAGCTGCGTTGTAGTAGTTACTATGGGATCGCACCTTGACGAGCAGGGTGTCTGTGATGCCGGTGCTGCACTGTGCGGTTCATGCAAGACCGAGAACCTCGGTCTTGAGAAGATCGTAGCGAACGTGGTTGCGAACCCGAACATCAGGTTCCTGATCACCTGCGGTACGGAAGTCAAGGGACACCTTTCCGGGCAATGCTTAAAAGCCCTTCACACCGGCGGTGTGGAAGGCGGAAAGATTGTCGGTGCAAAGGGTGCTATTCCGTTCATCGAGAATTTGGATGATGCTGCAATCAAACGCTTCCAGGAGCAGGTTGAAGTAATCGATATCATGGAGAGCGAGGACCTCGGTGCAATAAAAGCCAAAGTCCAGGAATGCATAAGCAACGACCCAGGGGCCTTTGCAGCCGATGCGATGGTCATAGAGGTCAAGGAATCTGAAGGAGGATCCGAGGCAACGGTTGCTACGGCCAACCCGCAGTTCCTTGAGGCCGAGGCGCGTCTCAATGCAATCGAAGAAAAACTTGAGTTCGTAGAAGGAGAACTTATGCAGCGTAACGGTCGTAAGATCGGACGTGATATAGGTATTCTCTACGGTCTTGTTGCAGGATTGTTTACATTCATGATATTGATTGTATTACTCTCAAAACTTATGGCATTGGTGTAAGGAGGAGTGAAATAATGTTCAAATTCGAGAAAGAACAGACGGTACTCGACTTTAACGGTACCAAGATTGGAGGGCAACCCGGAGAATACCCGAGGGTGCTCGGAGCTTCCATCTTCTATAACAAGCACGAGACTGTTATCGATGATGAGAAGGGCATAATTGATAAGGATCGCGCAGAGGCTCTCTGGAACAGGTGTTTGGAACTTTCCGACCAGAGCGGAGTTCCACACTTCTGCCAGATCATCTCTGAAACATCAGAGGCATTCGAAAGCTACTTCCAGTGGTTTGATTCGATCGACAACAAGACCGCATTCCTGATGGATTCGTCAAATCCTGCAGCACTTGCACATGCATGCGGCTATGTTACTGAAGTAGGTCTTGCAGACCGTGCAATCTACAACTCGATCAACGGTTCAATCGGACCGGAGAACATCGAGGCACTGAAGAACAGTGATGTCGATGCAGCAATCGTACTTGCATTCAACCCCGGTGACCCCTCGGTCAAGGGACGTGAGCAGGTACTTTCACAGGGTGGAGTTGCAGGACAGGAAAAGTCAATGATGGCTATCGCGGAAGAGTGCGGTATTAAACGCCCCATCCTCGATACGGCTGCAACACCTCTCGGACTTGGTTCCGGCGGTTCATTCCGTGAGATTCTTGCATGCAAGGCAATCCACGGTCTTCCAACTGGTGGTGCATACCACAACATGACCGTTTCATGGCCCTGGCTCAAGCGCTGGAGAGGATCCAAGAAGAACCCGTCACTGCTCTTACAGCAGTATGAAGGAAAGGATCTTCTTGCAGAACAGATGTCCCACCACCACTCCGGTGGACTTGAGGGCTTAAAGCAGGCAGCATGGACAGCACCTGATATCGGATGTAACATCATGGCTGCAACACTCGGCGCAGACCTCATCATGTACGGACCTATCGAGAACTGTGAAGCTGCAACAACAGCAATTGCATTCTCAGACATCGTCCTCGCAGAGGCTGCAAAAGAGTTTGGTCTTGAGCCGCAGGTGGACACCCATCCGCTCCTGCACCTGGTATAAACCCTTTAAACATATTTTTTTAAAGGCTTTATCAGCCTCTTTTTGTGAAATTTATCTAGGCAGAGTTTAGCAGTTCTGTTTGCAATAATTCTGGTGTCCCGTTTTAATCCTCCAAAAAGTGCTCTAATATTCAGTAAATTTATCCTATGTAGGTAAATTCTGGAAAATGCAGAGACTCCGGGTTTGGATTATTATAATTTCTTCAGGGATTCATTGAGAGAAATCTTATATTTCAGGTTAAGAGAGAATAAAATATTCATCCTTTAAGCACTACTCGTCTCCGGAAAAGTCATTATTCACAGGACTTCCTAACACTGTTTTCAGGTACCAAAAGAGAAGAAGCATCACGATTATCATTTCAATGAAGAATCCGATATTCAATAGAATCCCTGGAAGAATATTGTCGTCTCCTGCAGTAGATTTAAACCCGAAGGTTAACCCATCGAACAGCCATCCTGAAAGAGGAAGTCTCTTGGAAAAGTAATAATCGGGAAAAGCCTGTCCCAGGACCATTTCGGGTGTGATAATCATCACGAAGATAAAAGGGATTGATATGAACGGGGCCAGAAAAGCAGCAAGTTGTTTCCATTTCTCCCTGATATTGAGGGGGAAAACATTCATTGCAATAGCAACTGCACAGGATACGGCGAATGCTATCGTGATGAACCATGCTGAAACTGAAATGGTGCCGGAATTATCAGGGCCTGAAATAACCATCGTCCATAGAATCAGAGATAATATAAACAAAACGGGCGGGATCAACAGTTTCAGTTTAACGGATTTTATCATCCTAAATCCGAAATACAAAAGAAGCGATATGCATGACGGCAGCAAAAACAAAAATAATACTTCTATCGTTTTAATCCCCCGTTTTGGTAAGTCATCTGATAAAGTGATCTGTTTTCAGTTCTAAAATTATTTTGGTGTCCGAAAAAAATATGATTTCAATCCGGATTCAGCCTTGTCACGATTATTGCCAGTCCTATATACACGAATGCCAGGACAACATAAGTAATCCTGTAGTTTGCCGTCCCTCCGGATGCCGAATCGAAGGCGGCACCAAGAAGCGCTCCGCCGATGAGTGAACCGGCATTGAGTAGGACGTTCAGCAGCCCCTGGGCCGAGGCCCTGTCCTCTTTTCCCGATTCGTGCAGCATCAGGTAGTATAGTGCATTCCCTGCAATGGAGGCGTTGCCGATTCCGATTAGGATTATCGAGAGGATGAAGGTATAGATCGATCCGGAAATACCGAGTATGAACATTCCTGCAGCTGAGATCAGACCGCCTGCAAGCATTATGGGTTTGGGTCCGGTCTTGTCGAGCAGTTTTCCTACTGCAAGGGTTGCGATGAGCGATGCGACCGTAAAAGGCAGAAGGATGTAAGCACCGGCCGAGTCACTCAGGCCGAAGGCCATTATCGCAAATGTAGAGAGGAAGTATGTCCCGGCACCGGCTGTATATCCCAGAAGGGTCAGGATGCTTGCGATCAGCGGATTTTTTCGCTTCAGCATTGAGAGAGGCAGTATCTTCTCCTCTGTACTTCTTTCGAATTTAAGGAAGAGAAGTAGGGAGACAATCATTACAGCAAGGAGGATTAAGGCTCCTGCCGAAACCGGCGACCCGGAGAATTCCGTGATGAATATTGCAAAGGCAGCAATAGCAAGGCTGAGAGTGATAATGCCTTTCCAGTCGATTGCCTTTTTTCCTGAAAAGCCGCTGTCGGCCGGGAGCAATTTATATGCAAGGCAGGCCAGCACCAGTGCAACCGGTATATTCACAGCGAATACGAAATGCCAGTCGAAGTTTATCAGGAATCCGGCGATGAGGGGGCCGGCTGCATATACTAAGCTTATGATAACTCCGAATATACCGAGGACGGTACCCCTGTTTTCAGAAAAATGATCGCCGATCAATACTATTGCAAGGACGGAGATACCTGCTCCGATCCCCTGAAGTGCTCTCCCGGCGAGGAACCACTCGAAAGACTGCGCAGAGACGATTACCAGGAGTCCGGCGATGAACGAGGATATGCATAGAAGGTAGATCTTCTTTCGCCCGATATAATCGGCCATCTTCGCAATTATCGGGGTGAAGATCAGCAGGAAAAGGACTTCTATATTTATCGCCCATGAGATGAGCCCTTCGCTTACACCGAAAGCCGTCTTCAGGGGATATAGTATCGGGGATACGGTAGATCCGTCAAGAGCTATCATGACGGCTCCGGTAAAGATGACTGCAAGGATTTGGGATTTCTTACTTTCAAATAAATTATTCATATATGTTCAGCAATTGATCGTATTATTTATGTATACATTAACAATGCGATATTGATTTCAGATTTGCTGCCTAAATTTGAACAGGGTAACATAGCCGAATATACTGGATTTTGTATATTCAGTTGCGATAATTTGGGGCAATTCTTTTGTTGCTTATTAATCCGGCAGATCCTCTCCGGTGTCAAAGAGAATTGTTTTTATAAGCGCAATTACATAACTTATAGAGCACTACGACAATTGTGAGGGCCCGTGGTCTAGCTGGTTATGACGTCGCCTTGACATGGCGGAGGTCTTGAGTTCGAATCTCAACGAGCCCACTTTTCTTTATTTTCATAAACTAATCGGATGTTAATTTTCAGTTTTTGATATTTTGTTTTGAATTTTAAATTTTATCGTGAATACAGGTAAATTCATTTTCCAAGTGGCAAATATTTTTACATCTTCAAGTTCTATTCACGTCAGAGGAGGAAAACCCTGTGGAGCTTTCATATAAAAATCTGTTAAGGCTCTTTGAGATCCAGTTCGCTTTTTTTATGATATGCGATAAAGAAGGGAGAATTCAGTATGCGAATTCCAGATGTGAAAAATTAGGGATAATCAGGGAAAAGGCCGGAGGAGACAAGCCGCAGGAACTATATCCGGAAAAGACTTCTGATTCAATCAGAACAATTGCACTGAGTACAATAAAATCCGGGAAAGTCGTCCGTACGGATATTTCACTCCCAATACCCGGCGGGGAGAGATGGTATGAGATCACGGCAACCCCTGTTTATGATAAGTCCATTGAATCCGTTGCAGTGATGATGACCGGCAGGGATATCACTGAATGCAGGGTCACGGGGGAGAGGCTTAGCAATTCAAAGCTTCAGATCGATATTCTTCTTGACGGTTCTCCCGTACCGATGTTCATTCTTAACGAGGATCACAGGCTGATCTACTGGAACAAGGCGCTTGAAAGGCAGAGCGGTATCAAGGCCGGGGATGTTCTGGGAACAAAATCGCAATGGAAGATCTTTTACTCCAAAAAAAGGCCTACCCTGGCTGATGTACTCCTTGACAATTCCCTGGACGATCTGGGTAAATGGTACCCGGACCTGCCCCGGCAGTCTGAAGATATTCCCGGTGCATATGAAATTGATAATTATTACCCTGACCTTGGTCCCGGAGGCAAATGGCTTAAGCTGATCGCGTCCGCCTTAAAAGATGACGGGGGCAGAACCTACGGCGCAATTGAAACCTATATCGATATTACGGAAAAAAAGAAGGCTGAACTGGCATTGAAGGAAAGTGAGGAGAAATTCCGCGAAGTGTTCAACAATGCTAACGACATGATAATTCTCACCTATTTTGACGAGAAGCACCCCGGGAGAATAATCGAAGTCAATGAGCGTGTAGTAATGGACCTAGGCTATCAAAAATCCGAGCTCATTGATATGGACCCGTTAATGCTGGTTGATGAATCCGACCGGGAAAAATCTGGAGAGATTCTTAATAAAATTGCCACAGTGCCGGGGTTCTTGTATGAGCTTCTCCTGAAAACAAAAGAGGGGGGGGAAATAGCTGTCGAGATAAAAACTAAGGCATTTGAACTGGGTGGGCAGCAGGTTGCGTTATCCGTAATGCGAGATATCACCGAGAGAAATAAAGCCCGTGACATTGAAAAAAGGGCATTCACACAGATTGAAGAGAACATCACCCAGCTTGCAACCCTGGGGGATGCAATAAGAAACCCGCTTGCAGTGATTGTAGGCCTTGCCGATCTCAATGGTGGGGAGCTTGGAGAAAAAATAAAGAGGGAAGCCAGGGAGATCGACGATTATATCACTATTCTCGATCGGGGCTGGATCGAGTCTGAAAAGGTGAGGTATTTCCTGAAAAGGCACTATGGCATATGAGATATTTTAGTCCCAGAATTTTCGTAATATTTTTTTTATAGTTTTTAATAAGATGGAAGGAGCATTTGATTAAGTTTTAATGAAAGATTATTCTTGTCAATAGACAAATATATAGAAGAATACAATACCTGAGGTACCAGATGAAAATCCTTTTTGTTGTGTGCGGTGAGGGACTGGGTCATGCTTCAAGAAGTACAAAACTAGCCCGCTATCTTGAAAACTTCGGCCATACATGCATCTTTGCATCATATGGCAAGGCCTATGATTACATCAGCAGACAGGGTGGTTTTCAGGTTTATGAGACTCCTGGCGAGGTTAAACTAGAGGGTGACAACGGGTATTTCAGCATATCCAGGACATTATGGTCCTCCAAAGGGGTAATGATAAACCTTGGAAAATCACTGCAAAGTATAAGGCATATAATTACGGAGCATTCAATAGATCTTCTGGTATCCGACACGATGTACGGGGCGGTAACGGCTGCAAAGCTCGAATCGATCCCGTCGGTTTTTATAACAAACCAGAATTCATTCTCTACAGCCGATGACTCGGGTTCGAGGTACTGGAAAGCCCTTAGCAAAATTGTAGGTAAATACCTGACAGTTCCCGACAGGGTGATCGTCCCGGATTTCGAGCCTCCGCACACGGTCTGCGAATATAACCTCAAATTGGATAACGGTTACAGGCCGGTATTCGATTTTGTCGGCCCGATAATCGACAGCAATATGCTGGGATACGAGCTCAAAAAAGAGACGATCTTCGCTTCTTTCGGCGGAGAGCCTTTTAAGGTTCCTCTCTACCATATGCTGAAGAAGATTGCCGATGAAAGACCTTTCCATACTTTTGAAGCCTTCTCCACGACCCCGGGACTTCCCGACAGCTCGAATAATTTCAGGGTATACAGCTACGTGGATGACATACACCGGTATATGGCCCACGCGAGAGTGGTGATCCTTCATGGCGGGCTTACGAGCCTGCACGAATCCTTATTGTTCAACAAGCCGTGCGTCATGATAGTCGATCCCCATCATCCCGAGCAATGGAACAATGCAAGAAAGATCGAGGAGATGGGTGCGGGGATACTCCTCGAGGGAGACAAGGTCACGGAGAAAAGACTCAGCGATGCGATCGACGAGGCGCTTACGATGAAAGTTCCGGACATGACTCATCTCTTCAATTCACAGGACGGAAAGGTGAAATCCTATAAAGTGATCGAAGAACTTATGGCAAACCCCGGTTATCCCAAGGAAAGGATTCACTTGAGAAGAGAATCTATAAAGTGGCTGAAGAATTATGAGAATATTATAAGATCCAAATGAGGAGAATAAAATGGATGAGAGTTTTAAGACCATTTTGATACTGCTTTCAGGTATGGTAGTTATTCTTGCCGTATTCCTTCTGATAGCCGGAAATATATATCCTGACGGAGTCGAAATGCTGGGGATTACTCCCGAATCATCATACAGCTATGAAGTATCGGTAACATCATCCGATACATTATATAACGTCACACTATTCCTTCCGCTTCCTTCAGATCTCGGGTACTCCGCGGTGGGGTACGGGATCCTGAACGGCAGCGGTTACGGAATCCCGGCTAATATGGCGACCGATATCTTCGGTGAAGGAGAATCCCTGTTTCTAAAGGCAACCCTCCCGGAAACGGACGGGCTGAAATTCGGAATAAATGTCGATAACAAGGTGCTTCTTGATACAATCGACCCAATATTAAATTCATACGTGATCCGCCCGGTAATGGATCTTCAGAGCGGGGAGAGCACTGATACCTATAAGACTTACATCTATGCCTCATATGATGCATCTCCCGGAGCTGTGGTTACAATAGATATCAGCGAAGAGGGCAAGAATACCTGGAAGGTATTCTCGGAAAAGACAAATTATTTTGATGAGCATGTCTCCCTTTCGTTGACAAAATCCCCTGATAAATGGGAGAAGGCTGATGTTTCCCTCAGTAAGGAAAACGGGGACTATTCAGTCCTCTTTTAATATTTTTAACAGAATCCCCTGATGTTATGAGAGCTGGTCTTTGTGCTGAATGCAAGGGCCGCGGGTTCTGCGGCCTGAAAGAGTGTCCTATTACTAAGAGATTTTATGCCGGGCTTAGGACCAGAGTAACAAAGGAATACATGGGGGAATCGCCGTCTGTTTTTATCGGGAGCAGAAATTATCCTTCTGTCTCGGGCGGACCCCTGATGATCGGTGAATCGGACGATCCTGAAGACTGGGTCCGCAGAAATTATTCCATCGACGATATTGTAGGAATCCGTGCAGGGACCATAAGAGGAAATTCGCGTTATAAAGTAAAACAGGCATTGCCGGATCTGCCGATCCAGGAGATTGCACTTTCTAAGAAACCTCTTGATGTCGAGGTTGCATTTGAAAAACCGGTATCCTTCGACCTGAAATTCGACGGAATCCTTGCACCTGTAGGGCTTTCGGGATCTATCGAGAAACTGAAGGTGCTCGATAACGCTTCAGTGCCTGTTGTCGTAGACAGGATAACTTCCGATACCGATCTTAAAGCCACCGAAGGGGTAATCGAGCTGTACAAATCTGGGATCGATCACCATTACATCACCCAGCTCCTGACATCCGGACAATTAGGAGTAAAGCGGCATATTGTTCCGACAAGATGGGGTATAACGGCTGTCGACGACACGATATCATACGCCCTTAAAAGGGAAGTCATGAGAAACCCCCAGGTGTCGGGTATTACGATGCTTACAGCATCGCTTCATGCGAACAGGATCATCTGCGTTCTTCTGCCGGGCGAATTCAGGTTCGAGATGATCGAGATCTGGGGCCAGGGAAGCATGTGGGGCGGCAGCGAAGGGGATACCATCGTCGTTGATTCCGAGGGAGAGAAGAGGAAGACGAATTACTCTCCTATAACAGGTGCATATTACTCAGCAAGGCTCGCAGTCCTTGAATATCTAAGGAGTACCGGGCGGTGCGCTTCGGTGCTTGTGGTAAGACAGGTCTCAAAGGATTACTGGGCCCCGCTCGGCACATGGGTTATCCGGGAGGCATCACGAAAGGCGATGAACTCTGTTCCCATAAGTTTCGATGATACGGCCGCAGTCGAGGCGGAGATCAACATGATCCTCGGTTCAAGACAGTGGAGGAGCTACAGCAGGCTCTTAAACGATATAAAGTCGCAGAAAAGGTTATCTGATTTTTTCTGACTGTGCCCTGAAACGATCTTCAATCGATGAGATCGTTTCGATCTCGTCAATACCCTTGTCGTCCCTGAAGCGGATGAACCTCGGGAACCTGAGTGCATAGCCGGCCTCGTAATTGGTACTCTTTTGGATCTCGGCATACCCTACCTCAAACACAACTTCAGGCTCGAAATTTACCACCTTGCCGGACTCGGAGATCTCCTTGTCCTTCAGGAGATCATATACTCCTGCGAGAGCCTCGTCTGAGAAACCCGTCGCAACCTTCGAGATCCTGAGAAGCCTTCCGGATTCGTCCTGGCACGCGAGGATGAAGGATCCGAAGAGATGGGCGCGTTTCCCTTCGCCCCATTCCGCACCGACTACTGCAAGGTCTATAGTATCGACGGAGGGCTTAATCTTTATCCACTGGCGAACCCTCTGTCCCGGTGTATATGCCGATTTGAGCGATTTGATCATTATTCCCTCGTGGCCGGCGTCGAGCGCTTCCCTGTAGAACGCTTCGATGGTTGCAATATCGTCGGAAACTATCTGCGGGGCTACATGTGATGAGACATTCTCCACGAGGATTTTTCTTCTCTCTTCAAAGGATCTGTCGATGAGAGTCTCCCCGTCGAGATAGAGAATATCGAATATGTTCGGGACGAGTCTGATATTTTCAATATGCGATGCGATATCGTGTTTTCTCCTGAATCTCTTCAGGACGTGCTGGAAAGGCATCGGATTTCCGTTCCCGTCGACCGCGATGACCTCACCGTCGAGTATAACATCGTGTCCGGTCGTTTTAACGAGAATGTCGACGATATCGGGAATCGCACTGGTGACCTCTTCAAGTTTTCTCGAGTATATCCTGCATTTATCGCCGGATTTGTGGAACTGGAATCTGGTTCCGTCGTATTTGTACTCCGCAGCAATTGCGCCCTGTTCCTCAACCATCCCGGTGATCGTTCCCTGCTTTGCAAGCATCATCTTTACCGGCCTGAAGAGCGAGATCCTGACCTCTCTTAATTCTTCAGCCCCTTTTTTTGCAATTACCGCGATCTCGCCGAGATCGTTTGCCGCCTGGTACGCATGCTCGACCGACTCAGTCGGGACATTGAACGCCTTTGCGATCGCGTCGCGGATGTTGCCTTCACCTATTCCTATCCTGAGTTCACCGAGGATCAGCCTTGAAAGGTATTTCCCTTCGGCCCCACCCGCATTTGCGAAAAGTTTCCTGACTACTTTCAGCTTTTCCTTCTGAGACCGGTTCCCTTCTATCGAGGCAAGATAGACGAAATCCGAATATACATCCCTGAGATCGGGGTTTTCTGAAAAAAATGACGTCTGTTCTTTTTTGGAGAGGATATTTTCAACAGCAGTCCCCACATCGCCTTGTTTGTTGATCTCCCTGACGACTTTGCTCCTGTCGTTCCCTGCGACATATGCAACCGACTCGAATACAAGATTCGGCCCGATCCCGATCTTGTCCTGGCTCCAGTCGGGAAAGATCCTGCCCATCAGGAACCTGATAAATATCGGGAGCTCTTGGTCGTCCAGTTCGGGAAGATGGGATGCGATCATGTCTATCGTATCAAGCCTTCCGGAGATCTTCTCCAGCTTCTCACAGATCTCTGAGAATTCGCTAAACTGCATATGTATGTTCCCTAAATCTACAACCTGATTGTTGCCGAAATCTCGTGCTGAAGAGCTACGCCGATGGAGACGTTACAGTCACCGCAGAGTGCTTCCGATGCATTCTCCAGCGCCTTTTGAGGGGTGTTGTTCTCTTCGCTGAGGTGTGCCAGGATGGTCCCGCTGATGTCGCGCTTAAGCGATTTCAGGCATTCGCCTGCCGCAATATTCGACAGGTGCCCGCGGTTCTGGTCTCTTATTCTCTCCTTCAGGTATACAGGATACGGACCGTTCTGGAGCATGACCGGACAGTGGTTGCTTTCGAGAATGACATATTCGGATTTTCTAAGATTCTCAAGTATCTTTTCACTGATCATTCCGGTATCAGTGCAGTATCCAATTCTGCTCCCGCTCTCGTCTATTAAAAATCCGCACGGATCGCATGCGTCGTGATGTGTTGAAAATGCAGTTATTTTAAATCCGTCGACGGTGAACGGCTCGTCCTTCCTGCAGGGTTTTAGTTCGACCGGTTTATCGGATTTCCGCTTCTCTTCGAACTGCCATAATGTTCCGTGGGTTGCATATACGGGGATGTCGAGTTTTCTTGCGATAACGTCGACACCCTTCATATGATCGGAATGCTCGTGGGTGAGGAGAACTCCCTGTATCAGCTCTTTTTTTCCTCCTGCCTCATCAAGCCGTTTAAGGATCTCTTTTGTGCTCAGTCCGGCATCGATCAGGAGTGCTCCCGAATCGCCTTCAATATATGTGCAGTTGCCCTTGCTGCCGCTCGCCAGAACTGTAACCCTCATTCCTGACTAAGTATAGATGTGAAAGTAAAAAAAATAGTGGAATTATTTGCATTCGCTCTTATCGGTTTTGCATTTTTCTATTTCAACAAGAATTGGTGCTATAGTTCCTGAATGAATACATCTCTTCACAAGTTTTACGAGTCTCTTGTTGTAGTATATATGCGATATCTGGAAGCCTGACAAAAACCCGAAGCACAATGTCACCACACCCAGGAGAAGGATACCGGTCATCTCGTCCATTTTTACACCTCCTTAGGAAATCTCGCTCATTTCATCGATAAGCGGTTCGAATGAATCATCGTCCATGCATTTCTGGGCAGCAATATAGAATCTTTTGCTGTAGTAGGACTTCATTATAAAGAAGCCCAGAACGATTCCTGCGGCAAAGAGTATTATTACTATCCCAAATCCAAACAACACATCAGCCATTGTATCATCTGATGATGCGCATTCAATTATTATAAAGTATATAGTCTTATCTGTGAGATCAGGTTCATGGTCAGACGTACTGCCCGCGATTCTGAAAGAAGAATCCGGGCGTGATATTGCATTTGAGGTCGGAAAAATGAATCCGGGTGTTAATACCTATATTGTCAGATCATACGATCGCTCTGCTCTCATCTTCTCTTTTCCGGCCGTAATCCGGTGCAACCTGCCTGGTCAGGATCTGCTCCCTGATAAAATAGGTTATGATGGGGCGGTCGGGGCGTTCATCGAAGAGGTGAAGGGGCATTCGCGATCGATCGAAGGTCTCCGCCCCCTCG
>NZ_KN360942.1:0-44982 GCF_000784355.1 Methanolacinia paynteri
TCAACAGCGGAGGAGCGATCTATATATTCTCCGGCACACTCAACACCACATCAACGGCCTTCTCCGGCTGCTCCGCATCATCCTACTCAGGCGGCGCAATCTATTCCAGCTCCGTCAGCACCGTCACGATCACATCATCAACATTCACCGGCTGCTCGGCTCCCTACCACGGCGGTGCGATCTGTTCGTACAAAGGCGGCAGCATGCATTTTTCCCGGATCTATAATTGCAGTTCTGAGGCACCCGCGGTATACTCCCACAACAGTTTCGATGCTTCGGAGAACTGGTGGGGCACGAATACGGACCCGTCCGTGTTTACTGAAGGGTCCGTAAGGTCTGACCCGTGGCTCGTCCTCGGGGTCGTTCCCGGCTCCGTCAACGTATCGGCCGGCGAGGTCTCGATCATCCGGGCGAACATGACACATGATGTAAACGGAATCGACACCTCGGGCAGCGGCCTTCTCCCCGACGGGATTCCGGTGATATTCGATCTCGCAGCCGGTTCCGGAAACCTGTCGGTTACCGGGGGAGAGATCGCCGGCGGCGTGAACAATTCGATCTTTACACCGACCGGCCCAGGGCTGGTGACCGTCACCGCCAGGGCGGACGACCAGACCGTCGGGACATTTACCCGGGTGACATCCTGAACCTGCAATATAGGTCATCATTACAGGACGAAGTCATAAATTCAAATATACTGTAGAATAAAACAATATTGATGACCGATATTGTAGAGATAGAGATCGTAGGATTCTCGGATTCGTCATGCGGACCGTTCCCGTGCGACGGCGACCGGACGTGCGAACTCGAGAAGTGCGCACCTTCCGAAAACCTCGTCAAGGCATTCGAAGCGCTATCCGAACGCATCAAATATATCTTCGGCAGCAATGTTGCGCTGAAGCTCACGCTTATCGACGACGGAATCCCGGATCATATCGTCAGGATAATCGAAGAGATACACCCGCCGATCCCGATTGTAATCGTCAACGGCAGGGTAACGCCCATAGGAAGGATCTCGCTTCCCCAGATCAGGGAAGAGATCGAAAGGGCCCTGTGAGCCCTTTTCAGGAAGGATTTTATTATTTATATGACAAGGATTGTGTTGCATGCCTGAACTTGTATACATAAACCCGTTGTCCGCGGCAAAGATCGCGGCCGCCATATCGGTAGTGCTCGGATTTATTGCGGGAGTAATAATAGTATTTCTCGGACTTTTCTCGGTCCTGGCCTCACTGGTGATACCCGTGAGTACCATTGAAGCGGGAGCTGATCTCCTGTCGGGCGTCCTGCAGGTGATCGTAACGACAATCGCACTCGCGATTCTGGGTTTCATCACCGGCGGGATCGCGGCGTTCATCTACAATATAGCGGCGGGAATATTCGGCGGCCTCGATCTCGGTTTTGTGGACGCGATATTCGTAGCCGAAGAGGAACCCGGGACTGAGAACTCCATAGGGTACGAATGATTCGTACCTGAAAAATCTAAAAAATAATTAATAGAAAAAAATCCGAAAATCAAAAAAAAATTTTTAAAATATTCCCGATTACTCCCTGTAAAGAGAGACTACATCCCCGATGACGATAATAGCCGGGGGCTTAACACCCCGCAACTGAGCTATTTCTGAAATATCTTCCAACGTCCCGGTCGTAACACGCTGGTCGGGCCGAAGCCCCCTCTCGATTATCGCGACCGGCCGGTCGGCGTTCATTCCGTTTTCAACGAGGAAACTGCTTATCTTCGGGAGGTTCTTTACGCCCATGAGAATGACGAGGGTTCCCTTCGTTCCCGCAAGCCACTTCCAGTCGATCGCTGACTTCTCTTTCGTAGGGTCCTCATGCCCTGTGAGAAACGTAACCTGGGATGCGAAGTCCCTGTGGGTTACGGGTATTCCAACGCACTCGGGGACTGCAATTCCGGACGTGATGCCCGGAACCATTACTACCTCTATACCGTTGTCCCTCATGATCTCCATCTCTTCCCCGCCACGGCCAAAGAGGAACGGGTCTCCGCCCTTGAGCCGGACGACTGTCTTTCCCTCTTTGGCGAATTTCACCATGAGGTTTTCTATCTCGTTCTGCTCCTTCGTGTGGCTTCCGCCGTACTTCCCGACGTCGATCTTTTCGACATCCGGGAGGGAGGCGATGATCTCGTCGCCGGGGAGCTGGTCATAGAGGATAACGTCCGCGAGGTCTATGACCTCCCTCGCCCGAAATGTCATGAGGCCCAGGCCGCCGGGGCCGGATCCAACCAGATACACTTTTCCTGTCATTTTTACACCTTATGCTTAATCCTTTACAGCCCGAGGCTAAGTCTCGCCTCTTCGATGAGATCGTAGCCGATCGAACGGAGCTTCTGCCCGATCAGGCGGGCCTCCTCCACGCTGCTGCCGTCGTCCTCGATCCTCTCCCATCTCTTTCCGTCGAGCGAGAGAACCTCGGCGATAAGGAAGCCGTTCTCGCAGAAGACCCCCTGCGGAGTATAGCATCCGCCGCCGATCTCCTCCATGACTGCCCTCTCGACTGACGCGTCCCTCCTCGTCTGTTCGTGGTTTAAGGGTTCGAAGGTCTTTATGAGTTCGGGATCGTCCCTGCATACGACCGCGATTATCCCCTGGTTCGGAGACGGGACGTGCCATTGGGGAAGGAGTCTTGTTCCCGGAAGATCGAGCCCGAGTCTCTCCATCCCGGCTTCGGCGAGAACGATTGCGTCGTACTCGCCTTCCTTCAGCTTTCTGATCCTCGTATCGACGTTTCCGCGAAGCTCCTTCACCTCGACATCAAGTCCGCCGCGGAGGAACTGTGCACGCCTCCGGGTGCTGGAGGTTCCGACGATCTTTACTTCCTTTAAGGGGCAGTAGTGCACGAGAAAGTCAGCGGGGGAGTCTCTCTTCAGGATGGCACAGGTCACGACGCCGTCCGGCCTTTTTGCAGGGATGTCCTTCATGCTGTGGACCGCGAAATCGATCTCGCCTTCGAGTATCGCATCGTCGAGAGCCTTGACGAATATTCCCTGCCCGCCGACTTTGTGGAGCGGAACGTTTGTTACGTTATCGCCGCTCGTGCTGATCTTTTTGACCTGGGTTTCTATATCCAGGTCGTAGAGCATCCGGCATACACGCTTAGTCTGGGCGAGGGCGAGCTTGGAGGCCCTTGTTCCGGCGATCAGAGACATCTGTTGTATGCCTCTGATATCTTTTCTATATCCTCTGTGGTATGCGCAGCGGAGACGAAGTTCGTCTCGAACTGGGACGGCGGAAGGAATATCCCCTCCTTAAGCATCCCCTTCCAGAACTTTCCGAACTTTTCGGTGTCGCTCTGCTTCGCCTCTACATAGTTCGAAGGCGGAGAGTCCCTGAAGTAGAGCTTGAACATGGAGCCGAGACGGACGAAAGAGTTCCTGTAATTTTCCGGAAGGGACTCCATGATCTCCTTCGTGAACCCGTCGAGCTTACCGTAGAGACCGCTGTTTTCATGAATATATCTCAGCGCCGCGATCCCGGCGGAGACCGAAAGCGGATTGCCGCTGAATGTTCCCGCCTGGTATACGGGTCCTGCCGGTGCGACGAGCTCCATGATCTCCTTTCGTCCGGCGAAGATTCCCATCGGAAGACCGCCGCCCGCGATCTTTCCGAGCGTCGTTATGTCCGGCTTAATATCGTACATTACCTGCGCTCCTCCTATTCCGACCCTGTATCCGCAGATTACCTCGTCCATTATGAGGAGCACGTCGTTTTCGGCCGTGATCTTCCGCACCTCTTTGAGGTAATCCTTTTCAGGGAGTACCGGGCCGACATTGCCCATGACCGGTTCGAGGATGAACGCGGCGATATCTTTGTTCTTCGATAGGAGCTCTTCGAGCGATTCGATGTCGTTGTACGGAACCTGCATCGTGTGGGATACGACCTCGGGGATCACTCCGGCGGAGTCGGGGACGCCCATCGTCAGCGCACCGGAGCCGGCCTGGATCAATACTCCATCGTGGGCGCCGTGAAATCCGCCTTCGACCTTGATGATGTCCTTCTTGTTCGTGTAGCCCCTTGCAAGCCTTATCGCCGCCATCGTGGCCTCGGACCCGCTGGATACGAACCTGCACATATCTATCGACGGGTGATCGCCGGCGATTATCTTCGCAAGCTCGATCTCTTTTTCCGTCGGTGTCCCGTAGAGCCAGCCGTCTGCAGCCTGCTCTTCGATCGCCGCCTTTACGACCGGGTGGCAATGCCCGAGAAGCAGGGGGCCGTAACCCATACAGCAGTCGATCAGCTCGTCGCCGTCTTCGGTGTAGATCTTCGACCCGTTCGCTCTTTTAGTATAGAACGGGTAGGGCTTGATCGCCCGCACGGGGCTGCTGACCCCGCCGGGGATTAGTGTCTTTGCGATATCGAATAGTTCACTGCTCTTCATCGATCCACCCTGCGATGTCCTCTGCAAAATAGGTGATAATCAGGTCGGCGCCAGCACGTTTTATCGATTTCACGCTCTCCATTACGACGCGTTTTTCGTCGAGCCAGCCCTTTTCGGATGCGGCCTTTATCATCGAATATTCTCCGCTGACCTGGTAGGCAGCAACTGGAACGCCGAGTGATGTTACGGATGCGATAATATCGTGATAGAACCCGGCGGGCTTTACCATCAGAATGTCCGCTCCCTCGGAGAGATCGAGTTCGGATTCGAGGAACGCCTCCCTCGCGTTTCCGCACTCCATCTGGTATGTCGTCCGGTCTCCGAACGCCATGCCCGAATCTGCTGCCTCCCTGAACGGTCCGTAGAGTGCGCTTGCGAACTTGGTCGAGTACGACATTATCGGGATGTCCTCGAAGCCTTCGTCGTCGAGAGCATCCCTGATGGCGGTCACCTGCCCGTCGAGCATGCACGAGGGTGCGACCATATCGGCACCGGCCTCTGCATGGGATACGGCGATCCGCATCATCAGCTCCAGTGACGGATCGTTTAAGAGATCGGGTCCGCAGGGGGTGTCCCCGACGATCCCGCAGTGGCCGTGGGAGGTGTATTCGCATGCGCAGACGTCGGTTATGACGACCATGTCCGGGACTTCGGACTTTATCATGCGGACAGCCTCCTGGACTACGCCGTTTTCGTTCCAGGCTTCGGTCGCGTTCTCGTCCTTGGCTTTCGGGATTCCGAAGACGAGCATAGCCTGGATTCCCTTATCAAGGATCCTCTGCGCAACGTCGCCGGCTTCGTAGAGCGGGTACCTGTACTGGCCGGGCATGGATTCGATCGGCTTTTTCTCGGTGATATTCTCGTCGAAGAATACCGGCATAATCAGGTCCTCTTTCAGGACCGTGGTCTCCCTGAAGAGAGGCTGTATATTTCTTTTTCTCAGTCTTCTGAGTCGTCTTTGCGGATACATGGATTATTTCCTCTGGTTATTGCATGGACATACTTCTCTGCACCCTCCAGGTCACCGGATTCGGCACAGCCTCTTATTGCTATAGTGGCGTCTGAAAACATCTTCTTTACCAGCACCTTAGATAAGTCTTCGATTACGCCCCTGGTCTTTTCATCGGCATCTTTGAGCCTCGATAGGGCCTTGTCCCTCTCGCGTATGCGTATGGACTCGGCCCATGTATAGAGGTCGACGAGGATATCGTCGGCGGAGGTGCGGTTGAGCATCGAGACAAAAGAGATGAGATCCAGCGAGATCATTTTTTCTGCGGCTTCCGCCTGTTTTTTGCGGATGCCCATGTTCTTCTCGCTGACGCTCCTGAGATCGTCGATGGTGAAAACCTTCACCCTGTCGATGTTCGCGATCTCTTCCTCTACGTCGCGGGGCTGGGCGATGTCGATGAGTATCAGCGGGCGCTCCTTTTCGTCGAGCGGCCAGCGGCGGCTTTCAAGCGCCTCCCTGAGCTCATTTGCATGGATTACGGCATGGGGGGCCCCGGTGCACGAGATCACGACGTCGGATAAGGAGATATAGCGGTAGAGATCGTCCATCTTGACCGCCTTTCCGCCGATCTTGTCTGCAAGGTCGACGGCCGTCTCGTATGTCCTGTTCGTGACATAGATGGCCCTGAGGTTCTTTGCCGCAATGGCCTGTGCGACGAGCTTTCCCATCTCACCGACGCCGACGACAAGGATGTGCCGGTCTTCGAGCGTCCCGAGAAGATCCTCGGCGAGGGTTACTGCCGCGGACCCGATGGAGACTGCGCCGCTGTTGATTTTCGTCCTGTTCCGGACTTCTATTCCGGTGTGGATCGCCCTGTTGATGCACATATCGAGGACGCGGTCGCAGTGCCCGGTCTCCTGGGAGAGGATCAGGGCCGTCTTGAGCTGGCCGAGGATCTGGTCCTCGCCGATTATCATCGACTCCATACCTGATGCGAGTCTCAAAAGATGGTCGAGGACGTCTTCTCCTTCGAGCATCCGGTAGCCGGATCGTCCCTTGTCTTTGAGGAAGCGATCGAGTGTTGCACCGTCGCCGTGTACGAATATCTCGATCCTGTTGCATGTCTGGAGTAAAACGATTCCTTTGAAGAGCTCTCCGGCCTCGTCCATGAACTCCTTCTCGTCGGGGAAACGGAAATCCTCGAGTGCCGGGATGTCCGCCTCCCTGTGCGAGATGCCGGCGCATGCAACGGGAATAAAAAGGCTGTTTTTCATCTGAGATATTTCCTGGTTATATATTCAACCGCAGCTCTTTTGTTTTTATCGAGATGGTCCCAGACGGCCTCGTCCTCGACTATCTCCCTGAGTATCCGGTTCCTCTCGTCCTGATCGGGGATTTCGTTTTTGAGCGTCTCCCTGAACTCCGACTGGAGCTCGATCATGTCGTCGAGGCCGCGGCATTCCCTCTCAAGGAGATGGCGGACGTAGCGTGGGATCGCGGGGCTCTTTCCTTCGGTGGAGATCGCGATCATGTAGTTCTTCCCCCTGACGACGGACGGGATCATGATGTCGCCCGGATCACCGTCTGCGTTGTTGAACGGGATTCCCTTCTCCCTGCAGACTTCCCCGATGGTGTTGTTCAGTTTTTTATCGGAGGTCGCCGCGACTACCAGCGCCGAGCCTTTAATGAAATCCGCGATCGATTCCCTCCCGGCGCAGACTTCTTTGGTGATGCAGGTTACGCCGAGCTTTATGATCTCTTCGTCGATACTCCGGCCGATCACGGTCACTGCCGCTTCAGGGTGGAAAAAAGAGGCTTTCCTGAACGCAACGCGTCCGCCGCCGAATATTGTGACACTCTTTCCCGAAAGATCATGGATAAGAGGAATCATTGGATAAAAAGTAGGTCGTAGTTTTATAAAACTTTATCAGAAAAACCAGTTGCTTTAGTAACACTCAGCCTTCGTATCGCTTTCACTGCACAACGCCCGCGGACCTGAACGGGGAAAAGAATTAATATCAAAAATAATTTCAAAATTAATATCAAATATCGACCCGATTTAAAAAAAGGGCTGAAAGGCTGAAGGATTTCGATATGTTTATATTGATTCAGCAGTAATATTGTAGAGCACCACAGAAGGGATGTCTGAAGATGTCTTCTGTCTGTAATGCGTCGATAGTGTAGCGGTTATCACTAGGCGTTGCCAACGCCTAAACTCGGGTTCGATTCCCGGTCGACGCACTTGGTTTTTTAATATTTTTAGCATCATTTTTCTTTCTGTCATTCTTAACATCACAAAATCAGAATTACAAGCTTTATCCCGTCTCCTGCAATACAATCTATATCAAATACTGGTGATGAGATGAAGGGAGATCTTTTTTTCATATTCGTTTTGCTATGTCTGCTTGCATTTTTCCTGGCAGCCGGCTGTACCGGGAACTCGGAGTATAACGAACAGATAGGGGAGCCTGACGATCCTGTGACTTACGAACCGGCAGACGAGTGCATTGTTCCGGATGCGACACTGGATGAAAAGATCGGCCAGATGATTATGGTGGGCTTCCGTGGGTTTACAGCGGATAACGACTCACAGATTGCGGATGATATCAGAAACGGAAGAGTCGGGGGGGTTATACTTTTCGATCGTGATGTAGCCCTGAACAGCAGTGAGAGAAATATCAAATCCCCTGAACAGGTTTCTTTACTAAATAGCCAGCTCCAGGGCTATGCAGAAAAGATCCCTCTCTTCATTTCAGTCGACCAGGAAGGCGGCAAGATCTGCCGTCTCAAGGAAAGTTACGGCTTTCCAGCGGTTCCCTCCGCCGAGTACCTCGGCAGCATGGATAATGAGACGATAACACGTGAAGCGGGAAGCATTCTTGCAGATACAGTGAAAAATGCCGGATTCAATATGAATTTTGCTCCTGTTGTCGATCTGATGGTTAATCCGGATTCTCCGGCAATAGGAAAGCTTAACAGAAGCTTTTCAGATGATCCGGTTGTTGTAGCCCGCAATGCCGGCTGGATTATCGATGAGCACCAGAAAGCCGGCATAATTACGGCGATAAAGCATTTCCCCGGCCACGGGAGTGCGATGGCGGATTCACATGCGGGTTTTACCGATGTGACGGATACGTGGAGCGAAGAGGAGCTTATACCCTATGAAATCCTGATAGACGAGGGTGTTCCGGATATGGTGATGACCGCACATATCTATAACCAGAACCTCGATCCCGATTATCCCGCGACTCTCTCGGAAAAAACAATTACAGGTATTCTCAGGGACAGGCTGGATTATGACGGTGTCGTAATTACCGATGCGATGGATATGGGTGCGATTGCCGACAATTACGGTATGAAGGAAGCCTTGAATCTTTCAATAAATGCCGGCTGCGATATTATTCTCTTCGCAAACAATATCGTCTATGATGAAAGGATCGCAGAGAACGCGACAGGGCTCATAAAGGAGCTTGTACTTGATGGTGATATCCCGGAGGAGAGGATTAACGAATCATATGAAAGAATAATCCGGCTGAAGATGAAGTATTTGGGATGCGAATAATATGGTTTTTGCTATACGCCATTTAACAATGGCCTGAAAAAATCGGCTCTTCGTTAATCTATGTGGGTATAATCAAGTTTTACTTATTTTGGCAACCCCTCGCCGCGAGCCGCAAAGCAGACTCGCGGATCGGCCCCGACCTCGGGGCCTCTCAATGGCGATAAGCCGCCCACGGGATAGACGAGTATCCCTGGGCGGCGAGACGCGGTAAACTCATGGCGTTGTACAGAAGGGGATATGCCAAAAAAATTCAACAGCTTAGGGGACCCTTGCCGGTCCCCTGAGCGTGCCGTTGGAGGGCTATCTTAGGGCAAGGCCCCTAGGTAGGGGCCGTCCGGCGCGCCTGGCCGCCGGTGCCGGGGTTGCCTGAATAAGGTAAAGTAAGGTATGTAAGCAATACGGTAGAAGAAGCTCACAAAAATCTTCAGGAAGCCTTAGAACTCTTTTTTGAGACTGCATCGCCACAGGAGATCCAGTCCCGGTCTCTTTATGCTTATTAGAATGAAAAAAAGAGAAGTGCCTTAATCTGATACTCTTCACAACGGCTTTCTCATCACATTATATGTGTAGCCGTACTCGTCCGAGTATTTTTCAAATGTTTCAATCTCTTTTTTCAGCCCTTCGATAACCATGAGGGCGGTTTCATCGTCTTTGAATTTCTCCCTAAGGTTTCCTAAATTCTCTCTGACTTTACTATAGTAGCTCTCTTCCCAGACTCGTGAAGGAAGCCTGAAGGACCCGACAAGTTCAAGCCCGGCATTCCGGATGATCTCAAATCCCTTCTCGTCGATCATCAGGTTGGGATCGATCTCTGCGAAGAACTCCCGTGTCTCTGCCGACGGAGTTTCGGTGAACCAGAACAGATCGGATATCATCATGTATCCGCCCGGTTTCATGAATTTCTTCCAGTAATTGACGGCATTTCCAAAGCCAATAATGAATGAACATCCTTCGGCCCATATGATGTCGAAAGACTCCTCTTCAAAGGGAAGATCGTCCATTGATGCACGGACTGTTTTGACTCTCCCGGATAGACCTCCGGTTGCAATTTTTTCATCCACCGCATCGAGGAAAGGCTGGTATAGATCCGTCGCCGTTATCCTGCATGACGGGCACAGGCGGGCAAGGGCCATAGTCTGCACGCCCTTCCCGCAGCCGACATCAAGGATTTCACCACCTCCTTCCGGGGGTTCTCCGATGATTGAAAATGCCTTTTCGGTGTGCTCGTCGTCTCCCGGTCCCTGCCTGGGAAACGATTCAAAAATCTTAAAAACTGGATTGTTTTCCATATATCATTTTAATTTCAAGGTTGCTTTTAATTTGCGGTCGCTGCGAAACGCGGTAAATTCATGGCGTTTACGGAATGGGATATATTAAAAAACAAATTCAACAGCTTAGGGGACCCTTGCCGGTCCCCTGAGCGTGCCATGAGATGGCTATCTTAAGGCAAGGCCCCTGGGCAGGGGCCGTCCGGCGGTCTGGCGCCGCCGGTGCCGGGGTTGCCTGATTCATTGAACTCTGTCCGGAAAAATAAACCTGAGAAGAAAATATTATGCCCTTTTAATAACGGAATCAAGGATTATTGTAAACTGGAGATCTTTTCCTACGAGCGGCTTGTTCGTATCGACGGTTACCGAATCTTCCGTTACATTAGTAAAGACATATCTCATGTATTTTCCTTCCGGGAGCCTGTACTCGATCATCGGGCAGGAATAACCGGGGATAAAAGATATCGTGATATTCTCCTTGTCCATGCCGTTTACCAGATCTATTGCCTCGGTCAACGGAATATTCTGTACCAGGCTCTCATTTTTCTCCCCGTATCCCTCGTCCGGGGTTAAAACGACTGTTTTCGTCTCCCCTGGAACCATTCCCTGGATCGCCTTGTCGAACCCGGGGATCATGGCCCCGCTCCCGAGTGTGAAATTCAGCGGCGTTCCATTATAATTCGATTCGAATACGCTCCCCCCGGGAAAAGAGAGGGAATAATATACGCTGACCTGATCACCGGCTTTTGCAGGCGCTTTATTATCTATTTCATAGCTTCCCGCCAGCGTCGATCCTGACAGGAGGACAATTGACAGAATAATAGCAATAATTACCAGTGAAAGGCGGGACAGTATCTTGAAGCAAACTCTTTTTTTCATGTAATATCAAATTACGTAGGATATCATAACGATTTCTTTTTTTTTTGTTTGGAGAAAAGGAATAGGTTCACCAGGGGAATTAGCTAAAGTATAATTGCTGGTTGTTGCACTTCGATTTTGTAAGAATTTCTATAAATTATTGATATATTATAGCGTGCTTCATATTCAAGAAGAATCAGTTATTGATATATTGACAAAGGCTAGTCCTTCAGTTCTTGGAACTTTGGGTAAATTGGGAGCATCTGGGAAGATATCGTTGATGGTCAAAATTACTTCATGAGCGATTTGCCGAATAGCACAATATTCAATGGGTGTAGGAAACTTCTTTGACTTACCATGAGCATCAATAGTTCCTATTGATCCTTTATCATGATATTTTGTCAAATCAGCATAAGCTTCTGTTAAACCCGTATCAACATGAGCTCCCCCATCTTTATTAGACATATCATACACTAAATTGAATCGACTGATTTTGTGCATTGCATTTTCATTATTAATTGCATCTTTTCCTATTGGTAAGAGATAATCAGAACGATAAACAGTCATTACAGGCTCTTCCCACCAATCAGTAAAAGAAATTTTTTTAAAACTTTCTTTTTTTCCAAGTTTTGCTTGGAAATCTCCTCCAGAAGCCAGGGAAATTTGTAATAATCCAAGAGTGGGTAAAAGATTTTCAGGATCATATCCTTCCGATGAATCGTAAAATGATGAATTTTTCTTTCCCAAATGAGTGAATAGTGAAATTGACGATTTTGAATCATGCAGTAATAATCTAAGAATTGTAGCCATCTTTTTTGCTTCACATAAATATCCTTGATCAAAAAGTTTAGCTGAATTTATTAAGCATTGTAGTTGTTCATTTAAATGAAATTCAAAATCTTTCTGGGTATTTTGATATCCTTTTTTTGCTCTTCCTCTCGCTCTTTGTTTTTCAGGATCTACCATATTTTATAATAAAATTGTGATCCTTTAAAAAATGTGGTAATATATATAATAGTCCTTTCATCTCCTCATATAGATTATCAGACCAAACTTAACTTCAGGTTACAAGAAAGAGTTAGTGTATTTTTTTGTCTTCCCTATTAAACTCTTAATTAGACCAGAAAGATGATGTTAATTATCTGATCCAACATTTGCATAGAGTCTTAAATCTCCAATATTTTGATTTAGGTTAGAGTTTATTATTTCCATCTGCACTTTCATGAAGTAATGCAAATAATCTCCTAAAAACCATTAGTAAAGTGACACAAAAATGAGCAAAGCCAAAATATATTATAAAAGAAAAAAACCTGTTTCCTATACTATCTTGAAAAGATGAGAAAATCATCATAATGACTAAAAGTATTAAAATAATTGAAGAAACCACCAATAAATAAACAGAGTGATCAAATAACTCACTTAATAGGTCTTTCCGGATTTTTTCTTTAATGCTGAGATCATTTTTTTCATATTTGCCTGTTATTGAAAATAAAAGGAGAATGATATTTAATAAAAATCCCGTAAATATTGCAAAAGTGGTTATAAAAGCTGTAGCTATAGTTGTTGATAATAATTTATTGAAAAAAATACAAATTGCCGAAAATATAAACGGTATTAAAAAAAATAAAACTATAATCCAAAATAAATTAGAATTCTTTCTAACAGCTGTATAATGTTCATCAACAATTTCCTTTATACTAATTAATGGGATCATATCTAAGTCTCTATTTTCTCACCATGTTTTTCCTTTATATAATCCATATAATCTTGTGATTTTTCCTTTAATTCAGAAATTACAGGATGCCCCTGTTCCAATCTTATACTATCCAAAACTAATGATTCGTAGCACCTTTTATTCCTTGGTTCAAGATTCAAAGTTACATTACTTCCCTTAATCTTTACAACTGTTTTTATTTCGTCATATTGTTCATCGAATAATTCAAAGTAATCAGATTCTGTATTTTTTAAAATATCCACCAATTCTTCAGGCAATCTGATGCTCTTATTTCTATGACATCTAAATGTTCTTGCTTCAAAAATATCGGTTACACTTCCTTTATGTATTTTTTCTGCTTTATCTTTTGGAACTACTTTTTTTATTAGAGAAACTTCTAAAATCCTTGAGTTTTCTAGTTCCTTAAAAAGATCCTTAGAAATCATAGCATTTATATCAACTGTCAATTCAAGATCCTTAATGAACTCTTTCAGTGTCTTTTCAAAAGAAGTTTTAGCACTATGTATTCCAAAGGATTGAAAAATAATATAGCCCTCTGCTTTTCCTTTTGGTAAATAAATATGAAAAAACATAGGATACTGTTCAGTATCCTTTTCAGTTCTGGCTCCTAAAATCCTTTCTTTTGTATCAATATTCACAAAGTCGGCAGAATAACCGAATTCACCATACCACAATCTTCCAAGAAAATATCTTTTCCCCTCATCTCGGAAAATTCTATTTTCGAAATTAAATCCTTTATTATCAGAAAATTCAATAGATTCATACTTCTTGATATAACTCTTTAAAATGTCAAAAAAATCAACTTCTAAAGATTTGGTCTCTGGGTTTTCTTTCTCTTTTAATCCTAAAGAATGGATTTTATCTTTAGGCATAGATTCTACAGGAATACTGTCTAAAAGATAATTATCTCTTGAATTTTGTTTTTTTACACGAATATAATAAGGAATAAGCTTTATTTGCGTCATATTAATAAGTGCATTCTGTTGAACAGCATTAAATAATTTCTCTTTCGCATTTCACTATCCAGACAACCTGTAGACAATTATAATAAAACCACAACTTTCAATCATCAATAATGATCATTATAGTAACGATAAAGAGTGAAAATTATTTAATAAATTTTCAGATCTTAAATATATAGAATTAAATTAAAATATCAAAGAATGGAATGGGTTATTGAATTATCAGGTAATAATGATTATTTAAATATATTATCCGAAGTCGAGGATTTCGGAGATTTTATTATTTCTAAAAACGAGCAAACTTTTATTTTAAAATCAGATAAAATTAAAAAATCATCATCATATAATGAGATTAAAAAGTCGGTTGATGAGTTTTTAGAGATAATGAATGCTGCTTGTAAGATAAATACTATGAGCAATTCTAATAAGATTGTTGCAAATATTTGTTCTGATAATGAAAATAAAAAGAAAAACCATTATATCGAAGAATCTTCTGAAGAAATCGCAATAAATGATTCTTTCGAAATAATTGTAACTCGTCTCAATGGAACCACAGATTACTATAATTCATACAACCCTGCTATTGACTGGTTAAAATTAGGGATGAAAGATCCATTAATCAAACAAGCATTTGATCAAATTAATTATGACTTTGAGTCATGGGGAGCATTATATAAAATCCCCGAAATTATACAGGAATCTGTTGGAAATATTCCAAATAAAGGCTGGTGTTCAAAAAAGGATTTAGCGAGATTTAAACGAACTGCTTGTAGTTTTGAGGCATTGGGCGTAGAATCAAGACATGCAAATAAAAGTGCTTATTCTCCTAAAAATCCAATGACAATTTCTGAAGCCAAATCATTTATTATGATATTATTAGAGAATTGGAAAAATGAGAAATTAAAAGAATATAATATTGAACCATATCTTTAAAGAGTTAGTAAGAAATCATTTCCTATCCATATACTCCAAAAAGCTCACCCACAAAAAAAAACCCAAACCCATATCCCTCCCCAATCCAAAAATATCCAAATGCAAAACATCCTCATCCTTCTCGCAATCTACATCCTCCTCAATATCATCTCGCTCTTTGCCTTCGCCCTCGACAAAAGAAAGGCCGCGAAAGGAAAGTGGCGGACGCCTGAAAAGAAACTTCTGCTTCTCTCTTTCCTCGGGCCTTTCGGGGCGGCCTTCGGGATGAAGATGTTCCGGCACAAGACGATGAAGCTGAAGTTCAAGCTGGTCTATCTCTTCCTCGCCCTGCACATCGTCGCGATATGTGCCATTGTGATGTCCCTGGCGGATCTGATCTGACTTTTTTATTCTCATTTTTTGGTTCTCTCATGACTGGACATTACTATTTTTTTCAGAATGATCGTATAGAAATCCTGCAAATTGTTAAGTAAAACTTAAATAGTGCGAAAATACGGCCAAATTGCCATTTTTCCAATCCACACAGAAGCCCCAGAATCCACGATCTCCTCTTCATTCGATATAATCATCGTCCGGAAAAAAGAGGGCATTCTCGTGCCTTTATATCGATGCTATTTGGGCTTTGATCGGCGTAAAAACGATGTATTGGCGTTCTTTGAAACGGCGTTTTAGAACCGGGTGAAAATGGAGAAAATAAGCCCTAATTGACGTTTTCCGGGTAGAGAGAAACAAGAGCCGTCTTCGAAATGTTCAGGCTTTTAGTACTCTCATTAAGTGTAATCTCATGACCCGCTCGATCCTATGAAGCCCATAATCAGTACACAAGCTATAGCAAAGATTACAAGGAATACAATTGCAGATATTGCAATTTTATAATAATTTACCATCTCTCCAAAACCACTGTAAAAATATTCTCCGGCGGCTTAATTCCTTTTAATCCTGAAAAGTATCGCCAGTCCTATACTTATAATTATAATAAAATATGATAAAGGAGACTCTTTTTCTTCGGGCGTCATGATTATGTTGAACTCCACATCGGTGCTCTCGAAGCTTTCCATACTTTTATACTTCTGATAACCTTCTTTTTCTGCCGTAATCATAAGTTCAGGACCGTAAACATCCTCAATCAGGTAGTTACCGTTAATATCCGTAACGTTGCTCGATCCCATATACACATCGAGATATTTGTAGAACGAAGAATTTATCTGAACCTGACAATTATCTACAGGTTCCCCGTTCGAATCCGTGACCTGTCCGTAGACTGTAAACTGCATCGAATATCGTGGATTTACCGGAGGCCCGATTATTATAGTGAATTCGGTAGTTTCAGATACTGAATTGCCTTTTTCGTCCCATGCCGTAACTACTATCGATCTTTCACCGCTGCTGTCGATTCTGATCTCTTCGTCGATTTCATTGAAAGGCTCCTCTACTTCGACGGTTTCCCATCCGCTGTCAAGGGTGACTCTCGTTATTTTATATGTCGAAGAGATGTTCGCAAGTACCCTGACCTGGTGGGGAACGACGTCGCTATGGAACTTAGAACCATTAGCCGGAGAGGCGATGATGATCGATATGGGATGATCTTCACTTGGGGAAGAAAACGCCGAAACCGGATGGTTTGCAAAGATTAATAATAATATTACTAAAAAAAGAAGTTTTGATTTCATTTTACTCTCCTCATATAATTGAACTCTCATTCAGCCCGAAGGTGTTGAATCAAATGGATCAATTGTTCCATCATTGTCATAATCTCCCCATCCGATGAAGCATCTGGTGGATGTACTTATTACTGATGTTGCCGTGTGATCTCTCATTACGCTAGGAGTTGACGAAAGACATGTTACGTGATTAGTATTAGTATACATATCATGCATCGGACTTACTGCCAGTATACTGGATTGTCCGCAATAACTAGATTCTGCATATTCATCAAGGGCTCCATAGAGATGCAAAGATTCATGTTCATAGCTTCCGGGGACAGAGGGTACACTTCCGGAACCTGTTCTTCCCCAATATGAAATTGCAGTTTTGTCTGCATAGCCCTTATCTGGTCCGACGGCGTATGCACCCCAGTCATCATGAGTAAAATAAAGTAAAATAACCGAATCTGCACCAGACCAGCTTTTAACTGAGCGTGCAAGGTCATCGGTTGTACGCCCATCGTTATTAACATCTGTGTACCCTATGTTTTCTGCTGCTTCTTCCATCCAGCCATTTGGATCCCAGGCATCACTATTATCTCCGGTATTTGCACCCGATACCGTTACTGTATAAAATCCGCCGTCATTTACTGCATTGGCAGACGATGGTGCCTGTAGTCTGATGGAATTCGTTCCTATAGATGCATCGTTCATTGCGTCAGTTCTATCCGCTGTAGTCCATGCACCTTCACTGCTTGGATTTTGGAAGTCGGTGATAATGTATAGATAATACATTTTTCCACATGCATACGGCGCGGATCGGGAACTTGGAGAGATGTAATCCTTGCTTTCTGCCGGATCCTCAAACCTCTCTAAAAGGTAATTTTGATAGTCCTCAACTAATTGTTCTTTTTGTGATTGAATAAACTTCGCAGTTTGAAGAGTGTTTAATCCAAGGATCTCGCTTACTTCTTCACTAAATACATTGAGGTCCGTTATAGGATAGTAATTATGTTCTTTATCATAGTAATTATCCAAGACTTTTTTTTCAAGAATCTGAGAATATTGTACCAACTCTTCTTCAGATAATCCCCATTCCATCCTCTCATTCCAGTAACTCAGGTAAGTCATGGGATCTTTAATAATTATTTCACAGTCATTTTCCTTGCTGATTGAAGTGCTTTCACTAATTGAAAAATCAACTGCTTCTGGTGCCGGTACATCAATTCCAATGATGTTTGCATTTTTGTCATTATCCGCACTAACAGCCGGAACGAAGATCGCACCGGCGAGTGCCACTACAAATAGCAGGCCCAGGACCTGCATACCGAGTTTTATTTTCATCTTTTCACCTCTGTTAAGTTTTTTACCGGCATGCAAACCTTAATCTGCTATAATGCTGACATAGGAGATGCCGGTCTTGTTAGTCGGCAAATGAAGGATCAGACTGCGGGTCTGTGTGTAACTTTAGGGCCTGTAATCCGGTCCTTTTACTTACCTTTTCATTGGATTTTTTTAAAAGGGGTTTAGTGGAGGTGTACTCCTCATCCGCCCCCGGTTGAAAATATGGTATAGTCATATAATAATGTTTTTCACCATGCTCTTGAACAATCATCTAAAAAGTTGAGAGAATTATTTTATTGAAAGATAATATTTTTTTAAGATTTTGTAAAACCAAAGCTTTGAAGTTTTTTTAGAAAAATGTTGATTTTTGGCGCTAATTTTTTCTCCTGCGCTGGCAAAGCTCCCGCATTCCGGGATATCACTGATGCTGATAATTCTCTAAATCAGACTTTATCCGGTTGTATCCAGCATTTCCACAACGCCAGATAAACGGCCCTGACTAGGTTCCTTATATAGTCTTTGCAATCGATAAGACGCTATTGAATTGTTGCATAGATAAAAAAAGAATGATCCCGCAAATGCAAAACATCCTCATCTTCCTCGCCCTACACATCGTCACGATATGTGCGATTGTCATGTTCCTGGCGGATCTGATCTGATTTTTTATTCTCACTTTTTGATTCTGTCATGACCCGACATTACTATTTTTTCAGGATGATTGTACAGAAATCCTGTAAATTGTTAAGTAAAACTTAAATAGTGCGAAAATACGGCCAAATTGCCATTTTTACAATCCACACAGAAGCCCCAGAATCCACGATCTCCTCTTCCTTCGATATAACCATCGTCCGGAAAAAAGAGGGCATTCTCGTGCCGCCATATCGATGCGATTTGGGCTTTAATCCCCATAAAAACTGCGTATTGGCGATATTTAAAAACAGGTTTCAAAACACGGCATAAATCGTGAAAATAAGCCTAAATTGCCGTTTTTTTGAGCTGGCCGAATCATGAAAAAGTATGGTAAGGTGATGATATCCGGGATTTCAGTAAAATACCTTAAAAACAAAATTCAAAGCGCATGGAAAGAATTCTGATAGTATTTATTTAACTCAGGGATCAAAGGGATAATTTCGATTTTCACCAATTTAAGCAGAAAAATAAATGATCGATTTGACAGATATGTAGACGATCGTTCAAGAAAAAATATATATTGACATGAGCTATTTTCAACTGAAGGTTGCCGGGAGGATCTGATCATCAGATCAAACCCTTTTAAAAAAAATCCGGTGCTGCTTCCAGAGAAAACCGAATGAAGTCTCAAGAAAAATTAGTAGTAATTATCATAATTGTTACGGCTCTTGTAATTCCGGTAAATGGTTATATCCAAGATGACTCGGATAATCTCACAAAAACAAATTTGCCGGACAGAGCGGTGGAGTGCGGCGTAGGATCATACTGGTATAAAGTGAACCCTGTCGGAACACAGTACACAGGTGGAAATTTCATAATTTCCAGGACAACCAACCTCCCGGCCGGCCAGGAAATCAACTATATGATACAGGTTTCAGACATTGGGCCGGGAAGCCCTGAACTTCGACCCCCCTCGTACACCGGTACAACAGCTGTTATTGCGGGGGAAGGAGAAATTAACTCGTGGTCGGCGGAAGTAGATACAACAAAATTCAAAACTGACACAGGTTTACAATCAGGTGCAGTTGCCGGGAACTATTCTCTTATCATCGGGCCGTTCTGCAAAGAGGTTTTTCATTTTGTTATTGTAGATAATTCAACATCTTATAATGAGACTTTCAAATCCGATTCAAGTTTAAATTCGAATGATAAAACAGACTCATCAACGCAGACGAAACAATCGCCGTTGCCTGTATTGATTATAATATTCAGTATGGGATTAGCAGTTTTATTCAGGAGATGACATTTAGGTTTATGAACTACATCAAACGATCGGGGAGAACAGAAAAAACCGGAGGTGTGATTATTAATTTCCTTAATTCCCCAAAATTTTTAATTTTTTTATTATTAATAGCGTTTATAATCATTCCCGCACAGGCATTATCTCCCCTGTGGGTATCAAACCTGACAGAGATCGACCAGGACATCCAGGATACAAGTGGCCGGCACTTCCTGTTGTTCCTGGCAATTTCAGATGACGGCAAAACAATTGCCGCGGCATCATTTGACGGCAGCATATATCTCATGAATGAGACCGGAGAGGTACTCCGGAATATAACAGGAGGAAATAAATCCTCTGAAATCCTTTCATTTAGCCTTTCATCCGACGGTAACTTTCTTGCCCTGTCAAGTGTTAGTTCCGGCCCGCCATTGAATCCATTGAATCTCCCGAAAAATATCACTCTCATGGACAGAAACTGCGAGGAACTGTGGAATCATCCGACCCGGACATTCGTATACGATTCGAAAGTATCGTCGGACGGGTTATTCAGCGTATTCGGGGATTATGAAAATATCACTTGCGTAGATAGGAACGGATCGATCCTGTGGATTTACCCGGTTGACGCTCTTGTGCTCTCACTTGATATCCCGGACAACTGCGAATATATCGTCGCTGTAACGGATAACCAGAAGGCATTCTGTTTGAACAGAAGCGGATCGGTAGTATGGGAAAATAAATTCCGGTCGCCCTACGACATAAAAATCTCCGCCGACGGGAATTACGTTTGTCTTACAACATACCTGAGAAAGATGTACCTCATGGAAAGTACCGGAACACCTCTCTGGAACAAGACATTGCCGCCGGGAACAAAGTTTGCAAAAAGCGGGATCTCCTACAAAGGCGATGAAATTGTGGTACGAACAACCGGAGCCGTTTTAGGATACGACCGATCGGGATTGCTCAAGTGGAATTATACTACGGAATATCAGCAATCCCTAACTCATCCGATATCGGCCCCGATCTTTTTACTCTCAAAAGACGGCCGGCATTCGATTGTTGCAGCCAACGATTCCCTGCTCCTCCTTGACGGCGAAGGAAACGAAACAGGATCATTCTCCTTCGATGAAAAAATTTATGGCGTGGCCATATCATCCGACGGCTCGAAAATTGCGGCGATCACATCTGATGAATTGTATTATTTCGACAATCCCGATGCAGAATTAAAGGATTCTGTTGCTGTCCCGGAAGACAACTTACAAACAACAAACACAGAAGAGAAAACACCACCTGCAACGGAAACAAAACAATCGCCGCTGCCTGAATTGATTATAATATTCAGTATGGGATTAGCGGTTTTCTTTCGGGTTAGGCCATGAAAAAGAATCATCTAATCTGGATCCTGACTGGACTGACTGTTATAATATTAATAGCGGTAGCGGCTTTATGGTTTTACGAACCTGCACAAGCCCCCGAAGGCCCAGGAACAGATTCATACACACAGAGGTTAGTACACCTACCCTCATCACAACTTTTCCAACCTTCGACAGTCGAGCTGAAAGCAGGCGAGACGGAAGAGGAGAACATTACCCTGGGAACGAGGGGGGAAGGGCCGGGGATGGTTCACTATTCCGTCTCTCCCCGTGTTAAGGCTGGCTACCCAAAAGAAGAACTTTCATGGCCGGACGGTTTGAATATCAGTATCGAACCTTCGGACTTCATGGCATACCCGAATGAGACCTATATATCGACCCTTACCGTTACGGCGACTCCAGACCTATCACAGGGCGAGTATCTGTTTCGTTTAGGTTACCACTTCGAGGGTGTCGAGGAAGGAGAGAGATGGCTTACTGTTGTAGTAAATTAAATATCCCAGGGTAAGATAATCATCCCTGGCCCCAGATCAATTTCCCGGAATAAAACATGAAAACGAAGACACAGCATACCATTATCATCTGCATGTTTGCAACATCCGGAATTGCGACGATAAAATTCCCCGGGATCAGGTCAGAAAAGTGGTGTCTGAATGAATAAACGAACAATACTCATGATAATAGCTGCAATTGCAGTAATCATTGTTCTTAGCATGACTTTGGTATATCTGGTGGAACCTGTTTCCGATGACAATAATGAAGACGAAATTCCCCCCACATTGGTAACTCCCGGAAAATCTCATTTCGGTTCATCAGAGGAATACCTGTTCCCCGAATCCGGAGAAATTAAGGCAGGGGAAAATATGACTTTCAGATTAATGATCGAAAAGAATAAAGAATTGATCATGAATGAAACGATCAATGTCTCCCGTGTGAATGAGGCTTATTCCGACGAAAAACTCCCTTTGCCTGAAGGTATGAATATCTCCTGTACGCCTTCTGCATTTATTTCATACCCCGGAGAAAGTTATAATGTGAGCCTGATCCTTGCGACAACTGAGGAAACTCCTGAAGATGTTTATCATTTCATGGTCCAGAGATCTTTTGATTCGGGAATTACGACATTATGGTTTGACTTAAATGTCACTTCTTCAGGTTTAGCAGACTGATTTGAGCAAGACATGAAAAAAAAGACAAAGCATATATTAATCGCCTGCATCCTTGCGGCTGCGCTGATCGTCATAGCTGCGTTTACAGTATCTGGAATTGGAGACGATAAAATTCCCCCGGGTCAGGCTGAAAAAATCCCCGAAAGCACGGAAAGTCAAAACAATCCGACTCCCAACACCACCAGGGAGAACACAACCTTCATCGACATCCACCATGCAGACGGCGGAAGAATCATACTCTACCCGGAAGACCCTGAATTTCCTGCCATAGAAGCTGAGTGTTACGAACAGATCCGCTGCATCATTTCCCAGATAAAGACCGGTTTTTCCAGTGCTGAGTTGAATGCCATGAAAAACAACGGCACTTATGTCGCGATAAATTTCTCCGCCCCGACCACATTTGAGACCAGCTACATCGTCGACGGATCACCCAAGACGATCACGATCGATGAGGCGATATTTTTCTTCGATCCGGAATACGAAGAGCTGATCATCACCCCTATGCAAAACGCAGCCGGTGTCTGGGGAACGTCGCGTGACCGGGAAGAACTGAAAAAACTTGCTGACCCGATCTTTCAGAAGTTCTAAGGCGGCAATGGAACAACAATATGGATTTTAATGTATTTTCAACAGGATTAAGAACAGACCATATCCCCGGATCACCGGTTTATCCCGTATAGAGGATCACAATCCGACATGTTAGACATTGCCGGCAGCGGGTAACCTATATATCATATAAAGGCAAAAAGTCCCCGGGCAGTGTCTGTGATGACAGCGATGGCGGACCAGTGAAATATAGAGGAAACAATGGAAAAATAAGAATAAAATATAATCTTGTTTTATGCCCCCAACCTTTCCATCTCGCTGCCGCCGGTCCTGGTTACGGCCTGCCCGCAATCTTCTCGTTTTAAAAAGTTCAGGCGATACCGACGACTGAATCCATAATACTTGGCAGATCCCGGAAGAATATTCTGCAACTACCCCGATAAATATGATTAAATAATTTTAATAAAAATTAAATAACAGGTGCACCTGCATGAGTGTAAAAAGTTTCAGCATCTCCGACGACGTATACGAAAAATATTCGTCCGAATGCAAACGCCTCGGCCTCAATATGAGCAAACAGATTGAAAATTTCATGAAGTTCCAGCTCGACGAAGAATTTGCAGTAAGGGAGGAGTACATTTATAAAATAGACAAACTTCGGAAAGAAAGATTCAGACCGGTTTCCGATTTCGACAAAGAGTTTGAGATCTCCTGAAAGAATTTCGGAGGTTTCCATTGTACAGCCTTTTCATCTCCGAAACTCTTGAAGCAAAACTGGAAAAACTAAAGAAAGGAGATAAAGAAACTCTCGTAATCATATCAAAGAAAGTAAAGGAAATTCAAAAAAATCCATATCACTTCAAACCATTAAGACATGACCTGAAAGGGATCAGAAGAGTCCACATAAACAGATCATTTGTACTCATATATGAGATAATCGAGCCGGAAAATGCCGTAAGACTCCTAGACTTTGATCATCACGACAAAATTTACAAAATTTAACTTGAAATCAGGCAATAAAGACAAAATAGGATCAATTTCAAAATTATGCTCTTAAAACCGGCTTTGATTATAAACCCATCCAGAAAACATACTCATCTAAAGATCCAGTAACTTATCGATCTCCTCTTCGCTGACAAACCGGCCTTCGCGAAATTCTTTCACGGCCTCATCTATTCTCTCAAGTGTTTTTCCGGAAAGGAGTTCAGGATCGATCTCCAAATTTAGAGTATATTGAATTATATCATGACAAAATTGAATGAAAAGAACCGGTTTGAAAAAAATAGGATTCTAAAGATCACAAATAAAGAACATACTGGTACAGCCCTTTCCGGTCGTACTGGTGCTCGAGGATCCAGTTGTGGACTTCGACGCATTCGTTATATCGGTCGACAACGGACTGGAGACTCTGCGATCTGCTGTTATATGAATTAACCTTCGAATTGTAGACAGGAACATTCTTGTTGTAACCTGAAATATCCCCGCTTCTTCTCATCTGGTCGAGCTGATTCGACATGGAATCGATCTCGCTCTTAAGAGTTGCAAGCTCCGCCTCCTCCTGTTCAATCTGCGACGAGAGCTCTTCGCAGGTCAGGGCTTTCCTTTCAAAAATATTATAGATCTTCTGCACCTGGCTGCATGCCGTATAATACAGTCCGCCTTCGTTGTCGAAGGTAATCACGAGCGGATCGGAATCCAGCATCTCTCCTTCGCCGATCTCGATCTTCTCCCACCCGATAAGATTCACATCCGTAGATTCGATAGTCGCATATCCTGTATCCCTGTACTCGCACCCGTTCGATTTGATCCCCACGTTCATGTGCTCCTCGGAATCGTATTCGAGAAGTGCGACATCGTAGCCCTCCTTTAAAAGAAGCCCGGCGAGAAGAATGCTCTTGTCGTCGCAGTCTCCCGAATCCTCGTAAACGGTCTCCACCGGGTACTTGGGGTCCGTATCGTTCCTGTCTGTCAGATACGGGATAGACTGCACGTAAACCGAAATCAGCTCCGCGTACTCGTCGTCGTCAAGAGAAAGCTGATCCTTCACCTTCCTCAGCGACCCGAGAATCGCCTCGTAGACCTCGTCCATGTACTCGCTGTAGACAAACGACCTGTAATACTCCGAAGTCCATTCTTCGTCCGAGATATTTTCGTAAAGGTAGACGTATTTGTCCGTATTCTTCGCGTCTTCATACAGGACCTTGTCGACCGAATATTTTATCGAGATCTCGCTGTCCTGGAAACTGAACGTATCCTCGATCGTCACGTATTCCGGTGCAGCATCCCCGTGATTGATGGACGGGTAATCCGCATCGCTGAAGTGAAAAAAACTGTTCGAACAACCAGATGTCAAAAGAACGAATACCAACACCAGTATGAGAATTATTCCATATTTTATCCTGGACATGGATCACCTGTTTAATATTTCGGAGCCCAACCAATATAAATGAATATTTTGCTGGGCGTCGGTAATACTCTCCTCTCCGACGACGGTGCCGGCATCTTTGTCGCCGAATCATTTCTAAAGGACGGCTGGATCTCGTACAACTGCGGAACCGCCCCGGAAAATTTCACATCGGTAGTCAGGAGGGAAAAACCGGAGATTCTTCTCGTCGTCGATGCCGCAAGGATGGGGCTTTCACCCGGCGAATTCAGACAGGTCCCCGGAGAAAAGATCTCCGATGTCTCGTTCGGAACCCACCAGCTCCCTCTCTCCCAGCTTACTGCATACCTGAAAGAATATGCGGGAAGGATCATTATCATCGGAATCGAACCGAAGACGACGGATTTCGGGGAGGAGCTCTCGCCGGAGATCGAAGACGCCTGTAAAAAAATACTGGAGATCATCGAAGACGACCCCGGAAAAGTCCCGGAGCTCCGGGATTAACACCAAAGAACACAATAACCGGAAGATTAAATCTTCCTGTAAATAATATTCATTATATCTTGTTTCGCCTTTATTCCGTCCCCGGGGGAGCGGAATGAAGATCAAACAGCGGGGGAGAGAATATTTGATTCACTTAAAACACGCGATTGCATCTTTAACAGTAATTATCCTGTTATTTTCTTTTTTTTCAGGCTGTACATCTACAGAAGACTCAGGTAACCTCCTGGATGAAGACGAGGCACTCTTGGTTGCACTGAACGACAGCCTCCTGTTAGAGGAGTTGAACGGAGACGAACCCGGGATCATCGATACCAAAATAATAACAGATGAAGACGGGGATCCGATCTACAAATTCGTCTTCTATCCCGATCCAGATCCGGGGCGGACGGGAAGATCTATTACCGTTGCAGTCGGCGGAAACGGGACGGTAATATGGCACGATGTATTCAGCGGATTGGTCAAAACCCCCCCGCACCCTGAGGACTATGCCTCCCCGCTCCCGGAAGATATCACGGAGAAAGGAGCATTTGCCGGGAAAATTTACCCTGATACCTCAATAAGGGACGGCGACCTGAACATAAAACTCGAATACGCCGAATTCACAAACGAAAGCTCACTGTACTGCTTTATAGCTCACTCGATGTTCATCAAAAACATGTCGGAATCGGAAAACATTGAAATGCCACTCCTTGATCTTTCACTGGATGGTGACATATTTGTCAACGGAAGAAATCCCGAAAACGTCACATCGATCTACGGGAGAAAATGGGACGGCGATGCAATATGGTTTTCAGTCAAATCCGACCCCGTCCCGGCGGATGTAGAAAATATCACGATAACAATCCGCTCCTTCTCGATAAAAGAACGGCAGTCTCCATCGTCATATGAACGCGATGGCAACTGGAGCTACGAGGTATTATAACATGAAAGAAATATCTACTGAAAACAGGGAAATTTCCTTATCAGGCATAATTAAAACGACACTCGCCTACGGATTCGTGGGTTTTGCGGCAATAATTGTCCTGTACGTCATCATGAACGTTTTCTGGGCCGCCTCGATGATGAATATTCTGTATTCCATCGGTCTTGTCCAGACATATATCATGGTCCTCTTCGTCCAGTTCTCGGCAGGCTTCTTCGCCCAGATCGCCATCTACAGGAGAGATCATGCAGAATGCCCGGAAGCAGACGGAGAACCGGGATCGCTTCAGGTGAAATTCAGCTATTACGGGCTTTTGGGAGGACTATTTACCGGTGTCTACATCTTCCTCTTTCCGACAGTCATAATTCTCCTCGCATCTTTCAGCAGTTCCGGTTTGATGCATTCGCTCACGAATATCTTCAACAACTTCTTCCCCTTTGTTATATCCGGATTAATCGGAGGAGTTGCAGGATCGTACTATGCCGGATCACTCCTGAAGAAAGGATTCCCCGGCGGAGAAGATCCCGGCAGGGCATTGCAGGAAAAATTTGCCTGCTTTGCATTAACTGCACTCCTAATCGTATTCGTGCCGCTTTTTTTCGGTCTTGCCACCGCACACTTCCAGGAGCCTGAAGTAATCAGTTACGGGGAATACAATTCAAACAATCTCGTTTTACTGAAGATCGATCCATACGGCAACAGGACCTGGGAAACAGATCCGATAACAACAACAAACACTCAACCCGGCATTGTCCTGGAGATGGAAAACGGGAGTTACGCTCTTTTCGGGTATGAATTCTCGACACACGGGAACCTGAATACCCTGACCTATGTCAGTGAAGACGGAACAATCTCCGATCCCATCCCGTTCCTCAGGAGCGACGGAGAAACAGGCAGTCCTGTCGAAATTCCCGGCTCCGGCTTTTTGATATCCTACTACGGCAAAAATATCCTCGCGCTGGACTACAACGGGAGCATAACCGGCCAATATTCAATTCCAGAATCTCTAAAACAAAACGAAAATTCCGTTAAAATTGTGCCTGTCGATGGAAATAAGTTACTCATCAGCCGGGGGGTAGACTGTGCCTTTATGGATTCCAGTGGAAATATTTCCGGCACCAGATCATTTGCATATGAAGGATATACCGGACGACCTTACAAGATGACAATAAATGATGTGACTCCTGCCTATAACGGCGGGTACATTCTCTGTATAAAAGACGATAAATCCGGGGATTTGAAGGCAATATGGCTCGACGATAACCTAAACACGGTAAAAGAAGAGACAATCGGAACCTCTCATGCATCCTGCATCTCCATTGACAGCGGCAGTGACGGCAATATCATAATCGTCCGGGACGTCGACCGCCCGGAGGACAATCCCGCGGATTATAAGGAATATTTCCATATATATTACCCGGATTCGGGCACATATCACGATGTAATGACCGGCAATTCATTCCCGGAGATTTTTGTTGACGGGAATTCCGGATATACCCTCTTCTCGGTCAGGGACAAATGGCTCTCAGATGAAAGGGAACTGGTTATGGAAACATGCGATTTCGACGAAACATGCTCGGATCCCATAAAACTCCTCGAAGGAGAATTAAAAGGAGTCAAAACAATGCAGACATCAGACGGCGGATATCTTATTGCATACCTGTCAGGAGGTGAGGAAGAATGACGGGAAAGACGATCTCCCCGTTAATCGTTCTTTCGATTCTCGTGATCTTCTTCGCAGGTGGATCGATTTTTCTCGCTATGACGCTGCCGGAAGGGTGCTCCGATGTCTGCGGACCGGCTGTCGAAGTTCACTACTCTGACACTTTTTACATCCTATCCCCGGGAAACATCCCCGGCAGCATTTACTATGGCGAGCCTGAGATAGAATATGACGGAGAGAAATGGACTCTTCCGGAAGACTATGCAAACGAAATAAACGGGGGACACCGGATTTCGGATGAAGACTACATGTTTCCGCCGGGAGCCGCAATCCCCGTTTACACTCCGGACATGGAGATAAAAGACGACAAAGTGTTCTTCGACGCCATCGTCTACAACAACATCGGCTACGACCTCTCGAATGTTACATTCAGCGTGTTATTCGATGTAACAATCAGGAAGAACACCGACGGCGGATACGGTGCATACAGCAGGTACGATCCCGGCCTTTGGCCGGAAAACGTCACAATAGAAAATCTCCCGGACAACTCGTCAAAGGAGATTAGGATCTTCGCCCCGCTTTTCGAGGTGAGCGGGCCCGAATCGGTACATGTCGACGTATTCATGGTCCTGCCTGAAAATTTGACGGCAGCAGACGGGACTCTGCTGGAATTCGACAGAAGCGAGTACATTCCTTCCGTGACCGTCCCGGATATCTACGATGCAGGCAGTTCCGGCAGGAAGAACGACCAGACAAACGTATTCGGGTATTACATCAACGAGTGACGAAGGCCGGACAGGGAATGCCGGAAACCTTCCCCTGGCAATCATAAAATATGTATGTATCCTGCGGATTAAAATCCGTATTCACAATATAACTCCATATTTTACCCAGGAAAGTTATATTTCGTGGAAGATTCTTCTTTCTAACAGGAATTAAACATCATTTGACCGGTTGAAAATAATCAAAACAAATCTCCCGAATCTCCTAATAAACTGAAAGAGGCGCCTGCATGATCGAGATATACAAATCAAACCCGGAAGAATCCGCCATCATAAAGATCGATCAGCCCGAAAAGAACTGCTGGATCAATCTTACCCACCCTTCGGGAGACGAAATAGGGAAGATCGCCTCTGAGCTGCAGATTCCGGCCGACTTTCTCGCCGCGGCCCTTGATGAAGAGGAAAGACCTCGCCTCGAATACGAAGACGGCGTTTCACTCATTTTGATAGACATTCCCCGCGAAACCGAAAGCGACATGCCGTACCTGTATGACACGCTCCCTCTCGGGATAATAATAAAGCAGGACCATATCGTCACAATATGCCTCTCCGAGTCCCCCATTATCAGGCAGTTCATCGACGGGAGGATCAAATCGTTCTTCACCAGTAAAAAGACGAGATTCCTATTTTTGATCCTGTACCACACCGCAAAACAATACCTGAAATATCTCAGGATAATAGACAGAAAAAGCACAGAATTCGAAGAGGTGCTGAAAAAATCCATCCGCAACGAGGCCCTGCTCACCCTTATGAACCTGCAGAAGAGTCTCGTATTCTTCTCGACGTCCCTGAAATCTAACGAGATCGTGCTTGAAAAGATCATGAAATCGAGCCCGATTCAGTTCTACGAGGAGGATGTCGAACTCCTTGATGATGTCATCATCGAGAACAAGCAGGCGATCGAGATGGCGAACATCTACACGACCATCCTCACGGGAACCATGGACGCGTTCGCCTCGATCATCAACAACAATATGAATGCGATAATCAAAATACTGGCATCGATCACTATCATCCTCTCGATACCGACCATCGTCACCAGCTTCTTCGGGATGAACGTAGGTCTGCCGCTCGAACAGAATCCGCTTGCTTATGTATATATCATACTGTTTGCAGCGATAATCTGCTTCTTCCTCGGTTATATCCTGAAGAAGAAAGATTTCCTGTAATACTGAAAGGATGCATTCCGGGCATATCAGGTGCCGCTCACCGCCCGGATAAAAAAATAAAAATTATACCTTATATAAGGTAGTGTTGTCGGAATCGGTAATAGTCTCCCCGTCTGATGACAGAACGAATGTGAAATCCCATTCTTCATCCGGGTAGTTGACATCGAAGACATAACCGTCATTTTCGGAAAGTCCTTCGTATTTTACTTCACCATAATATGTCCAGGATTCATCGACATTTCCGTCTGCATCGAATGTAAGGCTACCGGAAAAGTCGCCACCCTTATAGACCCACGTACCGACAATCGGATCGTCGCCTGCTACGGAAGTGCCGTTCTGTTTCTCATAGTTTATATCCCCCGTTCCGTCATCGAAAACCGTACCGTTTTCCGTAAGATAATACGTGTATACTGTTCCGTCGGTATACGTAACCGGGTAACTTACGGTTCCGTTTTCCGATGTACCAAGGGTCCAGGTTCCGTTAAAGACCCAGGTATCTTTTAATATCCCGTCCGGACCTATAGAATAGGTTATGGAGGCCCCGTTCGTCAGATTACCGGAGCTCCAGTCGCCTGTGACCAGCGAACTTGCCGTCTGTTCGGCTGAAAGTGTATCGTTCTCCTCTATAATAGGAATCCCTGCGGAATCTGTAGTAGTACATCCCGCCAGGAAGACAAATACCAGCATAATAACGATTGCCACAAATCCAATCCTTTTATACATATAATAAGATTGAAATAACACGGATATATTCCTGTTGGAATGAAAAAACTGAAAGTGTTCTTTATTTCCTGAAAATATTTCCCACAGATAATGTAATTCAGGTTAAATTAACCGGTTTTCACCGTGGATCAGTTTCCGGCATACACGTCCTAATCCGAATACGGGAGCAGCCCGGGAATCTCCGGTCGTGCACCGAAGGTTTGCAGGGCAGGTGCCATTATACTTCGAAGAAAAGACGCACTGTGTTGCACAGACCTGATCGTCGTCGTCCATTTTAAGAAACATACCGTATTCGCAGGACAAGCATGTTTTATCCAAAAAATTTATAAATTCACAGGCATATATCGAACCGATCAGATATGACAGGATCTTCAGCTTCAACGGGAACTCTGGATAACACTCTTCGTGAGATCTTAAACAGGCTCGAACGTATAGAATCGAAAATAGATGAGAATTATTATCCGCCGGAGGACTCCATCAGGGATGAATTCATCGAGGAGACCGAGGCCATAAGGAGAGAGATCGAAGCTGGTCACTTTTCAAAATGCAAAACGGCAAAAGATCTCTTTTCAGGAACTTCAAATGAATAATATTTTTTCCCTTATCTACGGAACCGGTTTTAAACTAAAACTTAGTAAGATATGCAGGAACGACAAAAGATTCTGCAGCCAGATCGAGAATAAGATCGCCCTCATCCAGGAAAATCCGAAATCGGGTAAAGCAATGAAGAGTGTTATAAAAGGGACACGAAGAATCCATGCGGGACATTATGCTATCTTCTACGGAGTTGATTATGAATCCCGGAATATCATCCTGATGAACATCGGTCATTACGATCGTTTGTATACTAAAAAATGAATTTTTTATTTCAGAGTTTCACGGAGGGGTGCGTATGTTAGTTGCAATTTATGTGGGGCATAAGCCCCTGACGGGGCAGCCCAAGCGCAATATTTCTTCGCTGTCGCTCTGAAATTTGCGCAATGAAGATAACCCGGCCTGGACACTACCCTCCGGGTAGTCTCGGCCGGGAAATTAAAATACAAATTGGTGACCGAAGGTCGCCCTGGGTATCGAAAGGGCGAAAGCCTTTCGGTTGTCTCAGCCGGGGAATTACAAAATATAGTTACAATTAAAAAAAAGAAACGGAGCAGGAGGGATGCTCGTCCATCCCGACTGCGACTTATCGCGACGAGGGGGAGGGTTTAGGGAGGGGGAAATCCTCCCCCTCCCTTGTATAATAAAAGAAAAAAATATCCTTCACTCAACAATCAGATTCTCGGAATACCTGTCCTCGTCCGCGAGCAGGAAATCGCTGCTCATGTGCAGGCAGTGAACAGGACAGGCGTCGTTGCACTGCGAACAGAAGATGCACTGCGTTACGTAGATCCTGACGGTCCTCGTCTCCTTGATGAACTCGATTGCATTCGCGGGGCATACACGGGTGCAGATCTTGCAGCCGATGCAGATATCCCGGTCATATGTGATCTTGCCCCTGAAATTCTCGGGTGTCGGAACGGGCGGGTTGATCTCCGCCTTGCCTTCCGCAACTTTACCTAGGAATCCGGTGATCGATTTCGGGAGATACTTTGCCGGGAAAAGATTCGTCGCCGGCTTCTTCAGGATCTGCCTTAAGACCTCGGTTACAGTAGGCAGGAAACTCATAACACAACACCTCCCTTCATGAGCACGTCAAGGATCACCAGGACAAGGCCGAAAAGTGCCGCAACCGCGATGTATCCCCAATAGATCGAGACGAGATGATTTATCCTGAACCTCGCCATCGACACCCGGATCAGGCTCACCGAGAAGAACATCACGACGATGACCTTCAGGATGAAGAAGATGACATCCGCAACAAGAGCGGTCCACCCGGTGATCCCCGTAAACCACGAGATGTTCCACGGGAGGAATATTGCAACCGCAAGAGCGATCATCGCGAAGGTCTTCACACCGCCTGCGAGGTAGAACAACCCGAGATTTCTTCCTGAATATTCCGCAACTATTCCGCCGCAGAGTTCCGTCTCCGCTTCGGGCGTGTCGCACGGAACACGGGAGAGTTCCGCAGGTGTAACCCATGCGAGAACAACGAGGAGGATCAGGCAGCCGATGATACCGACCGGCCCGACGACGTCCCAGATTACCATCCCGGTTCCTACACCGCCCATCGTCGCAAGCGAGAACGGATCGGCAAATCCTGCCATCGCGAATCTCCAGGCCACCGCGACGATTGCAACCGCGAGCGGGAACTCGTAGGCGATCATCGTTACCATCTCCCTCTGGGCGCCGACCGTTGCATACGGAGAGCCGGATGCAAAACCGCCCGCTACCATCGCAAGAGCGGGAACGGTCAGGATATACATGACGAGGATCGCATCCCCGAATCCGCCCAGCACAGGGCTGAGTCCTGCAATAGGGATATAGAGGAGCAGAGTTATCGCAGATGCAAGGGCGATTACCGGTGCTGCATTGAAGACAGAAGCGACCGCATTCTCGGGAACGATGCTGTCCTTGGACATCAGTTTCGCAACATCGATGAACGGCTGCCTCAGCGGCGGCCCTACTCTTGCCTGCATATGGGCAGCGAACTTCCGGTCGATACCGAGCAGGATCAACCCGAAGACTATTCCGATCACGGCAAGGGCCACTGTTCCCCCGACGACGGTCACCATAAGATCAACCAGGTCACTCATCGTTCATCAGCCTCCTCGTCCTCTCGACCGACAAACGATGCAGGTATTCCTTCGAGTAAATATCCGGCTTCCCGTCTCTAACGACCGCGACCCTGTCGGTGCAGGACATACACGGGTCGATCGAAGCGACGATAATCGGGATGTCGGCGATCTGTTCTCCCTTCAGGATCTCGAGCCACGAAAGCTGGTTCGAATACGTCGACGCCTTGACCTTCCACATGTAGGGCGAATCCGACTTGTTCATCCGCACATAGTGCAGGCACTCGCCGCGGGGAGCCTCGACTCTTCCGACGGCCTCTCCTTCGGCCTTCTTGCACGTTGCAAGAAGCTTCGGCATCTTGGTCTCCCAGAGAGTCTCTCCTTCGGGGATCTGTTTCAGGCACTGGCGGATGAGGTCTACGGACTGGGCGACTTCGAGGAGCCTCACGATAATCCTGTCATATACGTCGCCGCGGGTCTCGCCGGTGTACTGGTCGGGCATCACGTAATCGAAATCGAGATCGCCGTAAGCACCATAAGGTGAGTCGAGTCTCACGTCCATCTTGACACCCGAGGCACGGGAAGTCGGGCCGACCGTGCAGAGCTTCAGCGACGCCTCCCTTGTCAGGACACCGCAATCCCTGCAACGCATGGTTATAGTCTTGTCATGGAGGAAGAGTTTCAGGAGCTTGTCGATAAGCCCTTCATAATATTGGAGCCCCTCTTCGATTCTTGCGAACTTCTCCTCTTCGATGTCTCTTCGGACACCGCCGACCTGGACGATCGCGTAATTCACCCTGTTGCCGGTGAGAAGCTCGATCAAATCCATCGACTCCTCGCGGACACGCCATGCAAGGTTGAAAAGAGTGTCAAACCCGAGCTCGTGAGCCGCGACTCCTGCCCAGAGCAGGTGTGACTGAATCCTCTCGAACTCCGCAAGGATCGTCCGGATATAATGAGCCCTGTCGGGGACCTCGATCCCGGCGATCTGCTCGACGGCCTTTGCAAAGGCGAAAGTATGCGAAACCCCGCATATACCGCAGATCCTGTCGGTGAGGTGCACGATCTGGACGGGGTTTCTTCTCATCCCCATCCATTCGATACCCCTGTGAGCCTTCCCGGGTGCGAAGTCCACCTCTTCTATGGCCTCGCCGTTGATCTTGAATGTAAAGAGGATCGGCTCCTTCAGTGCCGGGTGTGTCGGCCCGATCGGAATCGTATACGGGGCCTTCTTGGACTTGTTCTCACTCATCGCCCTTCACCTCCTCTTTGGATTCGTCTTTGGCAGGTTCATCCCCGGCAAGCTCTGAAACCTCCGGTTTTTTCTCAACCTTCTTCGCAGGCTCTTCGTCGCTCTTTTTCTTCTCTGGCTTCGGTTTCACCGGGGGATTCGGACGATCCCCGGGTCTTCCGACAGCCCAAAGGTCTTTGACCATATCGTCACGAATACCGGCATCGTCCTTTCTCCACGGGTATATGCCCTCCGGGAAATCGTCAGGGAGGAACAGTCCCCTCTGGTCGGGGATGCCGTCCACGATCACGCCCATCAGCTCCTGCTTCTCCCTCTCGGAGTAAACCGCACCGGGGATCAGATCCGAAATCGTCGGGACGACCGGATTATCCTTCGGCACAGATACCGTGAAGGTAACGGTTATCTCCGAACCCTTCGACCCGAAGAAGATTGTGAAATGATAGAGGACATCGATCTCCTCGATCATATCCACCGCGGAGATTACGCCGAGATGCGGGAAGTCGATCGAGATCAGTTCCGCAACAGCATCGTGGAGTATTTCTGTCTCGACCTTCATCCAGATGGTGTTTATCGGCGTCTTCGCGGTTCCCTCGCACCATTGCCTCACATCGGAGCTGATTATCCGGTCCCCGAACTTCGAGGCGAACCTCTCCGCGACCGCTTCGGCCGTCATCACTTTTTTGGCCGTATCAGTCATTTTTCCCCTCCTGCAGCCTTTCGAGTTTTGCAATCGCCTTTACCACGCCGTTGATTATCGCTTCGGGCCTCGGGGCACACCCGGGAACAAATACGTCCACCGGGATAACTTCCCCGACCGGACCGTCGAGGTTGTAAGAGTCGTAGAAAACCCCGCCCGACTGCCCGCATGTACCCACACAGATTACGACCTTCGGGTCGGCCATCTGCTCGTATACGCGGATCAGCCTCTCCTTCATCGCGTGGACGACCGGCCCCGTGACGAGCAGGACGTCCGCATGACGGGGCGAGCCGACCAGCTTTATCCCGAACCTCTCGGGATCATGCCTCGGCATCAGTGTCGCCACGATCTCGATATCGCAGCCGTTGCACGAACCGGAGTTGAAGTGGAATACCCACAGCGACCGGTTCAGTGATTTCGAAAGTCTCATAGCCCGCCACCCCCGAGAACAATAACCATCACAAGGGCAACGACCCCGAGGAACCAGAGGATGTAATCCGTAAGGATTCCGGAATGAAGGGGCACGATCTTATCGTAATAACCCTCGAGCGCCTTCGTAAATCCCCAGTACATGTTTCCGCCGCGGACATGCACCTCGCTCTTTTCGGGCTCGGCGTTTCCGGAGATAAACGGCTTCGTCTGCTCAGTGCCCTTCTTGTAATCCGACTCGCCCCTGCTCCAGATGAGCCACGCGATGATTATCGCGATTATGAATGCCGCAAGCCAGATGAGCGGATTCCACGAACCGAATCCCGTATATAACGTCTCTATTGCAGCCATATCAGGCACCTCCCAGTACTGCGGCGATATAACTTCCCTGGTCGACAAGTGCATTCGCCGCGGGTTCTATCAGGTAATTTACGACCTGTTCGGGGAAGACCCCGAAGAGGATCACGAGCACTGCAAGGATTCCCATTCCTGCAAGCATGAAGCGGGGAACCTCGCGGACCCCTTCATACTCGGGCAGTTTCGGCCCCATGAATATCGAATGGAAGACCTTCACGAAGGACGCAAGGGTCAGGATCGATACGATCATCGCTATGACCGACAGGATCGGGCTGAACATGAAGACCGACTCGTAGATCATCAGCTTCGAAGCGAAACCGTTGAAGGGAGGAATTCCTGCGATCGCAAGGGCTCCGATCATGAAGAAGACCATCGTCCATTTCATCTCGTGGCCGAGTCCGCCGAGTTTGTTCAGGTTCCTTGTTCCCGCCTGGTAGAATATCGCACCGGCGGTAAGGAAGAGCAGACCCTTGTACATCGCGTGGTTGATTATATGGAAGAGACCTCCCTCCATCGCGGTCATTCCGAACGACTCCATCATCGCCGCGTTGCCGAGCACCGCGAGACCGACACCCACACCGAGAAGCATGTAGCCGGTCTGCGAGACGGCGTGGTAGGCCATCAGGCGTTTGACGTCCTTCTGTGGGATCGCCATCGAGACGCCGATGAACATCGAGAGGACACCGATTATTATGATAATCCAGCCAATCGTCGCGTAGTCGAGCGTTACGTTGTATAATGTAAAGACGACCCTGAAGACACCGTAAAGGCTCGCCTGGCTTGCGACTACAAGGAATGCGGTTACGGACGACGGAGCCATAGAGTACGCGTCGGGAGTCCAGAAGTGCATCGGAACCGCACCGGACTTCATCGCGAGCGCTACAAGCAGAAGAACAAGTGCAATCTTGTCGAGAACGCCGAACTGCATGTTCTCCGCGATGACCGCCATATTCAGTGCATCGTACTGCCCGTAGAAGAGCCCGATTGCAAATAGAACAAGAAGTCCGCCGAGTGTCGAGAGCACCGCATACTTCAGACCGGCCTCGACCGCGTATCCCTTGTCGACCCGTGAAGCCACGAGAGCCGCACCTGCAAGCGAGTTGATCTCTAAGAAGACGAAGAAGTTGAACATATCGCCGGTGCAGACCATTCCGAGGATTCCTACCTCCATCAGGAGGAGGAGTGCATAGAACGAGTCTTTGCCCGACATCTTCGACTGGCTCACGATCGAGAAGAGCGTGACCGCAAATCCGACGATCGACGCCGAGATCGCCATGAAGACGCTCATCGCATCGACTGTGAATATGATCCTGAACGGGAACCCGCCCGAATCCGCCGGAACAGTCGCTGCCGGACTTCCCGCACCGAAGGTATATACCACAGTCCCGGAGGACAGGACTTCGTTCATCAGCAGTGTTGCGATACAAAGTGTCGCGAAGCTTACGAGTAGGACCCATGCATTCCGTGCTTTATCGGACAACTTTCCGATTAGCGGTGTCAGGAACGCCCCGAGCATCGGGACGGCCAGCAGAAGTGCCGGCAGGTTTTCCATTATCCAGCCGGTAATCATCCCTTAAGCCTCCCTGTCTTCTCGACATCGACTGTACCGTATTTCTTGTAGATTATCATCACGAAGGAGAGGAGCAGTGCGGTCGTCGCGATCCCGATAACGATGTTCGTAAGTGTCATCGCCTGCACGGTCGGGTAGACCATCTCCCCGCCGGGGGAGTTCGTGAAGATCGGAGCGATTCCGCCGCTGATATAACCTGTTGCAACGAGGAACAGGTTTACGCCGGCTTCGACGAGCGAAAGGCCCATCACGATCCTTATGAGGTTCCTCTTGGTGACCATCATCACTATTCCGATAATGATGATCAGGCCTGCCGCGATATACGGAAGATTGTAGATCATTGCGCCTTCACCTCTTCGATCCCAGAGAGCATGTGCAGGATTATCAGCCCCATCGCACCGATAACCTCGATTCCGACTGCAATATTCATCAGCGGGATTGTTCCCGCCGTGTTAAGCACTCCGGGGTTCGCTCCGAATGCAACCGATTCGCCGAAGATGATTCCGCCGTTTGCGAGCCAGTTGAAGAAGAATGTCGCACCGAGTGCTATTGCGACGAATGCCGTGACTATGAACAGCAGGAGACCGAGTGCCTCGGTGTACTTCATCGAATTCGCGGAGAACTTCTTTTTGATGATCTCCGGGGAGAATGCAACGAGCATCAGGACGAATCCGGTTGCAGCAACCGCTCCGCCCTGGAACCCGCCGCCCGGTGTTAAGTGCCCGTGAATTATTATATAGAACCCGAAGACGAGAATGAACGGGAATATTATATTCGCCGTCGACCTGACGATCCTACTCATATTCATACTCTTCATCCTCCTTCATTCTCCGGAACATCAGTGTCACACCGAGAACGGCTGTGAACAGGACAGTCGCTTCTCCGAGTGTATCGAATCCCCTGAAGTCGAAGACGACCGCCGTTACGATGTTGTTCGCCGCCGAAAGCTCCTGCCCGTTGTCGATCATATAATTGTCCATCTCGTCATGCGACGGGGACCCGAAATTCATCACGGTCGCCGGGAAAAGCAGCGATGCCGTGAGGATTATTATGATTGCAGCGGTCAGCATACCCTTCGTGCTCATAACTCATCCTCCTCGGAGGAGACACCCGGTTTCCGGGTTCCCTTTATTGCGATCACGAATATCGCGGTCGTAAGTCCCGCTCCGATAGCCGCCTCGGCGATTGCCACGTCCGGCGCCTGGAGCAGGTAGAATTCGAGCGACATCAGGAAGCTGAATACGCCGAACCCGATTGCCGCCGAGAGCAGGTCTTTCAGGACATAGATGACCACGGCGCTTATCACAAGGCCGAGAGCCACGATGATCTGTATAATCAGGTAAAGATCGATCATTTCTCCGCCTCCGAAAGTTTGTCGACGACAGTCTTCACCGGTTTCTGGCCGGACCTGTACGCCGCCCTCGCGATTGCGTGAGATCCTGTCGCGTTGGTGAACGCGAGTGCTACGAGTATTACGATGACGTTTACGGAAAGATCGACGAATTGGGAGTCTTTCGATGATAGATATCCGCCGGCACAGTATGCTATGGCCCCGAGCCCGAGGAAGATCGTCCCGAATGTGGTCATCTTCGTCTCCGCATGGAGCCTCGTGTAGACATCGGGGAATCTCAGGATTCCTATGACGCCAAGCGTATTGAACACAAGTCCGATTATTACAAAGACCAGGACAAGAGTAACAGCTATCATCAAAGTTCACCCCCGATATACTTCGCGATGAAGAGCGTTCCGACGAACGAGAGAAGTGCGTAGACGATCGCGACCTCCACGAAGAAGAGTTCTTCGTAACCTACTCCGATTACGATAAACAGCCCGACAGTCAGGGTGTTTATTACGTCGAAGGCGACGACCCTGTCGGGTGCGGTCGGTCCTTTAACAAGTCTCACCATCGCGATGATGATAAGTAGACATAATATTCCTGCAACGATGAACCAGAACTCGATCATTCGGCGATCCTCCTAATCCACCCGACGAGGTTGAATATCGGGAACAGGTCTTTTTCATCCGCAATCTCTTTTGCAGCAAGCTCTTCGCTCACGTTTATTACATGAACGAAAAGGTCTCCCGATTCCTCGTCCACCTCCACGGACAAGGTGCCGGGAGTCAGCGTAATCGAGTTTGCGAGAAGAAGCACCCCGAGATCCGTCTTCAGCCCGGGCGAGATCCTCACGATCCCCGGGTTTATTCTTCCCGTAATCACCCTCATTGCGACGTCGAGGTTCGCCCTCGCCATCTCGATGAAGAACGGGATGATATAGATTACCAGCAATACCCATCTCAGGGGATTTATCATCCTGTAATTTTTGCTGCTGCAAAAGAACCTGCCCGAGATTGCCCCTGCAACAACTGAAACGAATACCCCTGCGATGATCTCCTCATAACTCCATAGCCCGAGCACATCTCCGCTTCCCGATGTTATAATCAGGTAGAGAATGAAGCACAGGATTGCAGTTACGATAAAAGGCATCAAAACTCCATCACTCCTCTCTCCGTAATCGATACAATTTCAGATTTCCAGCATAAATACCCGGAATTAGGAAAAAAAGATCCCGGAACCAGCAATTTGCTATGATTAATAATGATATATTCCGACATAACTGTTTTGAAAGTGTCGGATCTCTCATTTTCCGGGGGAATAAATTGACAGATGCGGCAGTTTATTACTTTTAGAATCGAAAAAATTAATCACAGATGGCAAAATCGTTTCTTGGAAAACTGACCCTGTACTGGTGCGACGAGTGCGGAACGCCGGTACTCGGAAAGAAGTGCTCCTGCGGCGCCGAAACACGCCAGGTCCAGGTGACTCCACCGGGGGATATCAGGCCGGCGTTTCAGGCGGATATAGACCATATTAATAATTTATACAGATCCTTCTTCGGTGCGGATCTGATCCCGGAGAATCACATCGCTGTTCTGAACAAGATCCCGGACAAGGACAGGATGGAGGAGGTCGTCATGGGCGGTGCTGTTGTATGTGCGTTCCGGTACCTTCCGGAAGAGAAAAGATGGGAGATCCTTCCGAGGACGCATGCCGCATTGTATTCGAAGCCGGAGAAAGGATTTGTCATCGCCGATGACGGTGCGATAGAATCTATTCAGAGTGGTTCGAGCCTTCTTGCGCCGGGGCTTGTCGATATTCACCCGGATGTAAAGGAGGGCGACGAGGTCCTTATACTCGACCGGGCGGGAAACTGCATCGGTGCAGGAAGAGCACGTGAAAATGCAGCGGATGCCGTGAAGATGGAGAGAGGACAGGTAGTAAGGACGAGAAAGGCCGGACAGGGAGTCTGCATTCCAAAGGAATCCACGTGGAAGAAGGCGGTGGAATCGAACGGAATCGTCCTGAAAAATATGGAGACCGAGGCGGTGAACTTCGTCAAATCGGTCAAAACGAAGAACCCTGATCTCTTCGCTTCGGTATCGTATTCGGGCGGAAAGGACAGCCTCGCAACACTGCTGATAGTTCAGAAGGCGATCGGGAAAGTTCCGATATTATTCTCGGATACGGGACTGGAGTTCCCCGAGACATACAAAAATATCGAGGAGGTTGTCCGGAAGTACGATCTCGAAATAATCAAAACGGGAGCCGGGGATTCCTTCTGGAATAATATGGAGATCCAGGGGCCGCCTTCGGTGGATGCAAGGTGGTGCTGCAGCGTATGCAAACTGAACCCGGTCAGGGATCTCATAAAAGAGAACTGGGGCGAATGCCTCTCATTTATCGGCCAGAGGAAGTACGAGTCGCTTGCGAGGATGAAGAGCCCGCGGGTCTGGAGGAACTTCAAGGTCCAGGTCCAGCTGTCCGCATCCCCGATCCAGCACTGGACCGCCCTGCACGTATTCCTCTATCTTTTTCAGGAAAAAGCGCCATACAATGAATTATACGAAAGAAGGATCGACAGGATCGGATGTTTCATGTGCCCGTCGAGCGATATAGCTACGTTCGAGACTATAAAGAGAGATTATCCTGATCTCTGGCAGGAATGGGAGAACAAACTTGAGGACTACAGGGAGAAGAACGATCTTCCTGAATCATGGGCCGTAAATTTCGAATGGAGAAAGAGAGGAGAGATTGATGACACAAGTAGCTATTCTTGATTACGGTCTGGGCAACCTGCGAAGTGTGAAGAAGGGCGTCGAAAAAGCAGGAGCTTCGGTCTTTATCACTTCGGATGTCGAAGAGATGGCGACCGCAGACGGTGTGGTCCTTCCCGGAGTCGGCGCCTTTTCCGAGGGAATGGAAAAGCTGAACGAGATGAAGAAGGCCCTTATGAATTACGTCGAATCCTCCCCTGTCCTCGGCATATGCCTCGGGATGCAGATGCTTCTCGACGTAGGCGAAGAGTACGGGATACACGAGGGCCTCGGGCTCGTTCCCGGAAGGGTGAAGCAGTTTCCGGAGAGAAAGGGGTACAAAATCCCTCATATGGGCTGGAATACTCTGAAGATCGTGAACGACGATCCGCTCTTCGAGGGAATCCCGGACAACAGCTATGTCTATTTCGTCCACTCGTATTATGCCGAAACAGAGGAGAAATACACTCTTACCTCGACGGATTATATCTGCAACTTTTCATCGTCAATACGGAATAAAAACGCCTGGGGAACGCAGTTTCACCCGGAAAAAAGCGGTGAGACCGGTTTGAAGATCCTTGAGAATTTTATCGGGATGCTTTGAGTTTTTAAATAATCATATTCATTTTTTTCAGGATTAAGAATCTATAAAGGCATTTCAATTCAGCAGGATTATTATCAAACACCTGTATATTTTTTAATATGAAGCGAACTGGTTTCGTGTTGGTTGCGGCGCTTATTTTAGTCGTTATTCTTCTTATTGCAGGTTTTGCTCAGACATATAACATATACGAAACGGGTCCGAAGACAACAACAGAAGTTCTGCTGGACCAGGAGAACGGAACATATATGAAAGTCATCCATGTTGTCGTCAGGGGAGGAACAGAAGAGGAGATAGGATATGAGCTGGGGAAAGTCGGTATCGAAGAGTTTAATTCGATTCTTCTGCCTTTCGACGATCCTGTCTACGGGGAGGAAAAAGAGCAGTATATCAAAGGCTATGATGAAGACCTGTACGGGCGGGTTCAGGGAGTAAAGCAGGCATATCAGCTCGGTGAAGACGATTACGGTTACGATGCCAGTTTCCCGTTATATGTCGGAGGTATCCCGTTATGTTCGGCGATTTACTTCCCTCCTGTTAGCACGGAAGACGGTCACGCAATTGCAGGCAGGAATATGGACTGGTACTATAATTCTGACCATGATGAATTTACAGATGTTACAGATCTTAGTCTGTTCACGAATGATACGGATATCAATGACGAAAAATTCGATGAACTCCTGGCAGATAGGATAGGAACACTTGCCCACGTCGCAGAGATCTATCCCGATGAAGGTTATGCCACCCTGGTAATAGGAACCATGGACCTTCTTACAGGGGTTGTCGACGGGTTAAACGAAAAGGGGTTGTATGTAGCTTCGCTCCAGGACGGCGACACATATACCGATGCTTTCTCCGACCTTGCCGGATTCACCACTACAAGACTGAATTACATGCAGGTGCTCGGATCGATCCTTGAGCATTGCGCCAATGTGGAGGAAGCAAAACAAATGCTGACCGAATCCCAGGTTATAATGCCATTCATGGGCGTGCACTTCCTTATCTGCGACGATTCTGGAGCTGCAACAATTGCAGAATACGATAATGAATCCCATGAATTGATCTTTACGGATTACCAGGATACTGCAGTACCGCTTACCAATTATGCAGTTTATCTCAAGCCCGATATCAGTCAATATCCGCCTGAAAATCCTAATAATGCACACGACGATTACCTGAGAAGTGCAAAGCTTCACGATTATATCTCGGATCATGAAGAGGCATTTACGACGGACGATGCATGGGATGCAATGGAGATGGTCGAAGCAAATGCCGATCTCAGTCCGGAAGAAATACTGGCAGGAGAGAATGAAACGGATCGCCTGCTGTGGACTGTTGTAACGGACCTAACCGGCAGATCGATGACTGTCAAATTCTTCTTAAAAGACGGCCCGATCAACAACGAGACATACAGGACTCACGATCTCGTTCTTTCCGAGCCTTTTACGTTTAAACTGGAGCGGTAAACCCACCCTTTTTTTTATCCTAGCTAAAGGGTATAAGCCCCTCACGGGGCAACCCGGACGCAAATTTCTGCGAAATTTGCTTAATCGAGATAGCCCGGCCTGGACGCTACCCTCCGGGTAGCCTCGGCCGGGAGGAAACAAAATTCAATATCAAATATTTGATCTTTTAATATTGCATCGAAAAAAAAGTCAGGAGCCGGAGGGACGCTTGTCCGTCCCGGAGGCGACCTATCGCGACGAGGGGGAGGGTTAAAGGGAGGGGGAAACTTCCCCCTCTCCCTTTAGAATATTGCTAAAAACCTACCCGAAATCCCTGAACTTCCTCTCGGGAAGGACAATCTTCTTGAAGACAGACTCAAAGTAGCTGTTCGTCATTCCGGCGATATAATCGCGGACAATTTCCGGGGGCTTCAGGCTCTCGATATAGCTTCTCTGGAATGCTTCTGAATCTATTAGGTCACTATATATCAAAGACGATCTGTTCTCCGATTCCAGGTCGGAGAGATAATATTCGAACACCGTATCAAACATCAGTTTGAGCTTGTAGTCCTGTTCGTGAAGACGGGGGTTCTCGTAAATCTTCCTGTAATTGTACTCTTTCAGCTCCAATACAAGAGAATAGACATCATCCGAAAACGCGATGCAGTCCGAATCAATGCTCGTCTCGATAATATCCCTGCAGAAAGAATCGATTACGAGGCCGTTGATATCCCTGTACGAGGCATTTTCTTTCATCAACTTCCTGAGATCTCCCGGAAGATCGTCGAGACTTTCATCGATAAGTCCAACCTCAATTGCGTCCTGCAGGTCCCGCCCTAGATATGCGATCGTATCGGCGAACCTGACGAGGCAGCCTTCGAATGTCGCAGGCGAAGGATCGGACCCTGCCTCGGCGCCCGCCAGTTTTTTATCGAAATGCTTCCAGGAAAAATCCCGTTCAGGAGTAATACAGCAGTCCGTCACCTCCCCGTTGTGGCATAGCACCGAATCAAGGACCTGGAGAGTCAGGTCGCATTCCTCGAGTTTATCGAGAAACCTTACGCTCTGG